>JBKHVY010000055.1:0-12601 GCA_046569805.1 Bacteriovoracia bacterium
CCAGCGAAACGTTCATCGCCGCTCTCCCGTTCGTGAAGAAGTTCTACTTTGTGCTCAAAAAACTCCAGAACGACGGAGACCTCCAGGACGCGTTCTACCACAACTACGACCTCGACGCCGTCGACTTCGAAGCCATCATGCTCTCGAGCTTCGTGAACTTTACGGGTGGTCACTTCGAGCGCTCAGAGACCTCGAAGATGGGCGTGAGCCTTGCGGACCTCAAGCAGTTCTACCAGCGCTATTTCAAGAAGCACGGGGCCGAGTGGCTGCTTAAAGGCGAAGAGAATCCAGAGCTCGCACCGCAGCTCGATGCCTTCGCTGAGCGCTTCGGGCTTGCGGTCGTACCACACTTCGGCCGGTGGCTGCGCCAGGTGATCGTTGAGCAGATGAATGGCTACGAGATTGATACGATGAGTGACGAAGACTTCCGTCACGTCGGCGGTCCGATGATCCTGGCGCTCGCTCGTAACTAAGGTTTTTGCTCAGGCCCGAAGTAGCCGTTCCAGATTTCACTGAGTGATTTCTGGAGTGGTGAGTTGGTAGGGCCCAAGTGCCTAAAGAGTTCATTCTTGAGCTGAGCGTTGAGGTTCTGCTGATGCTCGATGATCTTCGGTGCTTGGTCGTGGGCCTTGAGCACCGGAATCTTGTCGGCCACAAGGCTTGCGATCTTCTTCAAACGGAGATTGTCATTTAGGAGGAACGTGAGGCTCTCGCCGCCGAGGTTCTTTCCGTTCTTGTCGACGAAGCTCTCGTCGGGTGTGTGCTCGAGAAACTCCTCGAATCCCTTGAGATCCTCTGAGGACGTCTGGCGGAGAATTTTTTTCTTATCCACGTTTCTTCTCCTGATCGCGCAGACGCTTGAGGATCGACTCGTAGAACGCTGTTTCCTGGGCCAGGAACCAAATGCGTTTGTGGTTGAGCCCGTAGGTGCGGATGGCGTCCGTTACGGCGTGGGGATCGGTGTTCTTGATCTCTCGCTGAAGCAGGTTGTTGCGGTCGAGGACTTGGGCCTCTTTAACCGTGACCTTGTTGTCTTTCTGCTGGAAGAAGCGCGGAAGTCGTGCGAGCTCCGTTACGATCGGGACACTACTCACGGCCTCGGCCACGTCCGCGACCAAGTACACGGGGTAGGGGTGGCGCCACGAGGCCTGGTGTGTTTCGAACCAGTTTCCGACGATGCCGATGAGTTCGCGCTGCTCGTCGAGGGAAAGCGTCTTGAGAACAAAAGCTACCGGACGATGGAGATTCATATCCACGTGGAGCATCGCTGCCATGTCTATGAGGTCGGCATTTTTCACGTGGATAATTTGGTAGATAGGCAGATTCATGGTTTAATTTAATCACGGGTTCCTCGGGGCCCATAGCAGAATGAAACCGCAGACTACTTTGCTCGGACAAACTATGATTCATCTTTCCGCCCTGGTGTTGCCGGGCGAGTTCGTGGGCCTTCTCAAAACACCGGCCAATGCCGGGGGTGGCTCTTTTCCGGTGATCGAGGTCCTGCGCAATTCTCCGGGACTTCATCTGCTCCTCGAGCGAGCGTTTCGTGAGTTCAACGAGCATAAGATAGGCATTGAAAAAATCGTCACCACTCTGGGGTGGTCGAACTTCCGTGATCGGATGGCGTCGTTCTATGTCTTCAAGGCGCTGAATGGAACTTTCCCAGACAAGACGGAGTTAGATCTCATCGCCCCCGCACTCGCTCTCGAGGCCCGCTTTGCGGAGAAGTCCGTCACCGGGACTTCGCGCTTATTTCTCCTGGGCTTCTATCTGCGCTTTCTTAACCTTTACCTGCGCATGAAGGACGAGACGGCTCCGGAAATTGCTGTGCCCGCGTCAGTGGATCGGATCCTCGGCTTACGTACGCTTAAGACCGATCGACCCGATTGGTTGATCCTTCTGTGCTGGCATCTCGATCAGTTCCTCGGCACCGATGCTGTGGTGTCCGCGATTGAACGGGGAGAACCCTGGCAGATGCTCTACGAGAAGCTCACGGCGCAGCAGAAGTTTCAGTTACACTCAAATTTATTGTCCTATGGAGCATCGATCCAGGACGACGATCCGTTTTTGTACGAGAGGATTTAACATGGACGCGACCAAGAACAGTGTGTGGGCCTTGCTCGAGGACATTGGAAAAAAACAAGGCATCACAGAAGTCATCATCAACCGTGCGGACCTGATCTTCGTTGAGCACCAGGGCGAACTCGTAAAGCTTAACGTGAAGGTCGACCCGAAGGACCTCGACGCGTTCGTGAAAGAAGTGGCTGAACTGAATCAGAAGAAGTTCGGCACGGAGCACCCGATCATGGATGCGAGTCTTCCGGACGGAAGCCGTGTGAACGTCATCAGTAAGGAGTACGCGCAGGGTGGGCCGGCGGTTACCATCCGTAAGTACCTGAAGAACATTAAGAGTTTCGATGGAGCACCCGGTCTCTTTGGCCTCGACCCACGCTGGGTTTTATTTTTGAAGACACTTGTCGCTGCGAAGATGAACGTCATGATCTCGGGTGGGACAGGAGTCGGTAAAACCACATTCTTGAATCTCATGCTCCAGGAGATTAACCCGCTCGAGCGCGTGATCTCGATCGAGGACACGCGCGAGCTGAACTTCAACCTTCCGAACGTCGTGCGCCTCGAGGCACGGACGGGTAGCTTCACCGGTGGTGCGGCGCTCAGCATGCGCGAGCTCGTGAAGAATACGCTCCGCATGCGACCCGATCGGATCGTCATCGGTGAGGTGCGTGGCGGAGAAGTCTTCGATCTCTTGCAGGCCATGAACACAGGGCACGACGGTTCGATGGCAAGTGTGCACGCCAACAGCCCCGGCGAGTGCTTAAATCGTCTCGAAAATCTCTACCTTCTCTCCGGGTACGATGTTCCCGTGCGAGCGATCAAGCAGCAGATCGGAACGGCCATCGACTTCGTGGTGCAGCTCAAGCGCACGCGCGAGAATCAGCGCATCGTCGCACAGATCACCGAACTCGCCGGCTTCGAGGGCGACAAAGTGCTGCTGCAGGACGTGGGTGTTTACCGTGACGGAAAGCTCCAGTTCACGGGACTTGTCCCACGCCACATGACGAAGCTCGTGGATGCGGGACTGCCGAAAGATTTCTTCATCAACACCTAGTAAACGAACTCGCGGTGCACGAGTTCCACTGCCTTGCGGACGTTGTCCTCGGGCGTCTGGATCGTCACGCCGTGGCCCAGACCGCAGATCCACTTGGCGGGATTCAGGCCGCGCGCCATGAGGTCTTTGTGCCAGGCGCGCAGATTGGCGAGCATGATATCTTGAGGGAGATGCAGCCAGATGGGGTCGAAGTTTCCTTGGACGAACTTGCCCGGGAACATCTGCTGCACCTCTACGAGGTCGCAGCGCCAGTCGACGCCGACGACGTCCATCGGGAGATCGGTGATCGCCTCGAGGTGCGCGCGCTGGGTGTGCTTGGAGTAGTAGGTGATCTTCGTGTGAGGGCAGAGTTGCTTGAACTCCTTCATGACACGCGCGATCGCAGGTACCACGAAGCGCGCGTAGTCACCGGGCGAGAGTTCACCGGCCGCGGTGTCAAAGAGACACACGGCCTGCGCTCCGCCCTCGGCCTGAACGCGCATCTCCGTCACAAGGTTCGGGATGAGTTTTTCTAGGAAACCGCTCCAGCGACCGTCGTGAAGGCCGCGCTTGGCGGAAACGAGGTTTCCGTCATGAAGCCCTTCGGTCACGTAGGTGTAGAGTGTGAAAGGGCCACCTACGAATCCTAAGAGGGTCACGTCTGAGGGAAGAGACTCTTTCAAAAGAATGCAGGCCTCTTTCTGGAAACTGAAGAACTTCTCGGCGGGAGCGAGCTCCTTCAAGTCACTGAGCTTCGCGACAGTGTCAAGGTGCCAAGAAAGCTTCGGCCCTGGATCGTAGCGCAGACCCGTGCCGAGGTGCTCGAGCGGGAAGAGGAGATCGGAGAACAAAATCGCTGCGTCGAACTTAAAGTCTTCGATGGGGCCCAGGGTCACATCGCGCGCCTGTGCAGGGTCCTTGCACATGGTGATGAAGTCACTCTTCGCCTTGATGGCCTGGTAGTGAGCATGATAGCGGCCGGCCTGACGCATGAACCATACGGGGACGTGAGTTTTGCCATGGGTGGTTTTTCTGTTCTCGAAGATATCGTGCATAAGTGGCCCTTTAGTCTATGCGATAACCCACGCCGCGGACCGAGATGATCTTGAGCGGGAGGGAGTTGTCGCTTTCGCACCATTTGCGAAGTTTTACGATGTAGTTGTCGACGGTTCGGTTCGTAGGGAAGCTCTCGCTGCCCCAGATGTCTTCGATCAGCTCGTCTCGGCTTACGACCTGACCTCTGCGGGCCAGAAGCGTTTGCAGGATGGCCGTCTCTTTTTGACCCAAAGGAATGAGCTGCCCCTGGGCGTCTTGAGCTTCATAGCGGCGTGGCCAGAAGATGAGTTTTCCGAACTTCAGCTCCTCGGGGTCAGCGGCACTCTTGCGTCGATACTGCAGGATGCGCTCGAAGCGCAGCGTGAGTTCCTTGAGTTCGAAGGGCTTCGTGACGTAGTCTTCAGCTCCGATCTCGAGGCCCTCGACGCGGATGGCGGGATCGTTAAGGGCGGAGAGAAAGACGACGACCAGATCTCGGCGCTGGGCCCGCCAGCGCCGCGCGAGCTCGAGGCCGTTGCCATCAGGAAGGTTGATGTCGAGAAGCGCGATGTCGAGCTCTACGCCCATCTGCAGGCGCAGGCGATCGGCCTCCACCGCGGTGGGGGCCCATTCCACGCGATATCCCTTCGAGCGGAAATAATCGCGCAGTGTCTCACCCAGGTTGGCTTCGTCTTCGACGATGAGCAGTCCTGCTTTCACGTCAACTCCTGGGCGCGCTGGAAGGTGAGGGTGAAGGTAAGAGGACCTTTCGGCGAGAAGGTGAGGCGGCCTTTCTGGGCGCGCATGAGCTGCTGCACGAGATAGAGACCAATCCCCGTGCCTTTGAGAGAATCGTGCTTATAGAAGAGTGATCCGAGCTTCTGGCGATCGCCCCGGAAATCCTTCCCGCCGTCGTCATAGACGCACACGAGATCGCTTTCGATCGATCGCATCGTGACAGTGATCTTCTGGTACTGCGGATTGTGGCGCAGGGTATTCTCGAAGAGGTTACGGAACACCATGGTGAGGGCCATCTCGTCGGCGTCGACGACGGCGTCACCAATGACCTCGACCGTTACTCCGTGCTTCGTCGCAAGTTTCTTGATGAAGCGCGAGAGATCCACCGGAGTGAGAGTGAGCACTCCGTCCTGCTCAACGCGCGAGAGCTGAAGGCCCTTGTCGAGCTCGTGCTCGAGCTTCACTCCGTCTTGGATCAAGCGTGTCGCGAGGTTCGTGAGCTGGGCGTGGTCATGGGTCTCATCGGCGATGAGGTCGCGGATGACCTCGGCCTGGAGCCGCATGCTCGCCAGCGGCGTCTTGAGTTCGTGGGTGAGGGACGCGAAGAGCGCCTGCAGCGCGCGGGTTTTTTTGAGGTCGCGCCAGTAGAGGACAGAGAGTCCCGTAGCGCCCGCCATGATGAGAACGAGAAAGGTCGTGCCTTCCCACTTCACCATGTTGAGCACACCACCATGGCCCGGGCCCATCATCCGCGCGAACACCGTGAGGAGGTACAGCCACCAAACGCCGAGAGCTAGGACCAGAAGTCCCAGAAACGCGACGAGGAGGTAGAACCAGCGCGGTGTTTTGCTTAAGACCATAGGCGCCGACGCATCTCCTTCAAGACATTCTCGTCGTGGGCGAGTGAGACGAAGCCCACTTCCCACGCGTTCGGGGCGAGGTAGATGCCTTTCTCGAGCAATGTTTTGAACAGCTCGTAGAAGCGCGGCATGAGGGTCTCAGGGATCTGTGTGATGTTGTTAAGCTTCTCGTGCGTGGGCGCCGCCCAGAAGAGTGAGCCGAAGCGCTGCACTTTGTAGTCGGCAAACCCGTGGCTCGCGCTCCACTCGTTCAGAAGCTCCACGATCGCTGCACTCTGCTGATCCAGGCTTTGGTAGGCTTCGGGCGTGAGCTTCTTCATGTTGGCAAGGCCCGCGGCCATCGCAACAGGGTTTCCTGAAAGTGTGCCGGCCTGGTAGACGGGGCCCACTGGTGCGAGGAACTCCATGTGTGCGCGCTTTCCGGCCACCGCACCCACGGGCATTCCGCCGCCGATGATCTTTCCGTAGGTCACGAGATCGGGCTTCACTCCGGTCAAGCACGCCATGCCACCGAAGTGGACGCGGAAGCCCGAGATAACTTCGTCGAACACCAGGAGTGCTCCGTACTTATCGCACAAGCGCCTGAGGCCCTGGAGGTACTCCACTGATTGAACTAAGAGGCCGTTGTTCGCAGGAAGCGGTTCGATGAAGATCGCGGCGACCTGCTCCGGATGAGCACGGAAGCAGTCTTCCACGGCGCCGAGATCTCCGAGCTCGACGATGAGCGTATCGGCAGCTTGCTTCGCGGTGACGCCTTTCGAACTCGCATCGGCCGTACCGGCAAGGCCCGAGCCCGCCTTGATCAGCATGCCGTCGAGGTGACCATGGTAGCAGCCGTTGAACTTAATGATTTTCTCCCGGCCCGTGATCCCCCGCGCGAGTCGCACGGCCGTCATCACAGCTTCAGTGCCGGAGTTCATGAAGCGGACTTGGTCGATGAAGCAAATGCGATCGACCATGTACTCGGCGAGTTCTAGTGAGTACTTCTCGCAGGCGCCGTAGGTCCAGCCGCGCTCGAGCGCCTCTTCGATGGCCTTCTTCACGTCGGGGTCTTTGTGGCCGTGGATCAAGGGCCCGAAGCTCATACAGAAGTCGATGTAGTTCATCCCGTCTTCGTCCCAGGTCATCGCCCCTTCGGCGCGATTGATGAAACGCGGAGTGGTGTGGAGACCCTTGAACGAGCGCACGGGCGAGTGCACACCGCCGGGAACGTATTTCTTGGATTTTTCAAATAGCTCGTGTGAGTTCATGCGAGTTCCGTGAGTTGAAGGAATTCATTGGAGTCGGTCAGCGCGGTGACCGGGATGTCGTTGTGCTTAAAGCTCTGGTAGGTCTTGCCGAGGCCACAGAAGTGGCGCGCGCGTGCCAGTGCCGGAACCTGGTCGACGTAGGCTTGATACTGGGGAAAGCTCGACCACCAAGCGTGAGTCACGGTCGCGAGCTTCTCAGCGAGATCATCCGTAATCGGTGACATGGTGTGGGCGTAGGCTTCGATGACTTGTCCTACCGGTGACTCTGAGTTCTTGTGGGTCAGGACTTTCCAGTCTTCGCCTTCCAGCATGACCTGGAGGGCCTTACACAATTTAAGTTTCACCATTTCGCCGTGGCCCATGCTATCGGCCCCGCCGTGAACCCACAGACCTTTCGCGACGAGTTTCTTGCGCGTCTCGGGGCCCGCGGCCCAGAGGCTCGCCGGTTGCTCCGAGAGGGCGTGCAGGGCGTGGCCCGTGGTGACGAAAACGTGTGAGTGCTTGAGGTCAGCCTTCACGGGGACACTGGTTTTTACGAAGTGTTCGTCGCAGATGGCTTTTGCGTGTTGTCCTTGACCCAAGAAGACTTGGCCCACGTGCTCGATCGCCACGGTTGCGCCGTCGCGTTTCTTGACCCGGATGTCTTTGCCGTCGGTAACGCCTCGGTGGAAGTGCAGGAAGTCTCCGTCGAGGCTTCGCACGTGGATTCCGACCGCAAGGTGACAGCCACCGCCGTAAGACTTGAACGCCGCACGTTCACGACTCACTTCCTCAGCGGTTTGGACGTGGTGGAGTTTTTTTAGAATCGCCTCGAGCTTCGGATCATCCCCGCGCGTTTCAATCGCCAGTGCCCCTTGAGCTGCGGCGGTTGGGAAGACACTTAAGGGGAGAACCGCGAAGGTGAGTCCTTGGAGGAGCTGTTGCAGCTCGTTCAGAGAGCTCTCGAGCTGGGCCAGGCGATCGAGGCCCGCGAGCGCGAGCGTGATGGCGTGGTACTTATCGTCCCGCAATTTTTGAATGCGTGTGTTGATGTTCCCGCGCAGTGTCTCGCAGCGAACCGTTGGGTGGCCCGGTAGGAACGCTGGCAGATCGCGCGTGAGGTTGACGATCCGGCGTGGAGAGCTGGTGCCGACCACAAGTTCTCCGGACCAGTCCTTCAAGCGCTCGACGGTGGACTGCTTGATCAAGAGCACGTCGTGCGGATAGCGGCGCTCGGTAATGGTCGCGAGCTTGATGCCCTCAGGTCTGTCAGAACCTAAGTCCTTGTAGGAGTGCACGACGAGATCGACTTTCTTCGTCAGTAGGGCCTCGTCGAGTTCCTTGGTGAAGAAATCTTTTCCTTCGAGCTGCCACAGGGGCCGGTCGACGATCTGGTCGCCTTGGGTTTTGATCAGGTCGAGCTCGAACTGCTCGCCACTCAAGGCCTCGAGCTGCTGCTTCACGAGAGTGCATTGGGTTACCGCGAGGAGTGAACCCCGCGTGCCGATTTTATACATTGAGATCCTACTAAATGGTGGTAGCGGAATAAGTGCTGGCAGTTTGCCACTTGAGGGACTTTTCTTCAAGCCAACGGGCGCGCCGCTGAACGATATCCAACATGGCCCGCTGGGCCGTCTGGATCTTCGAGCGCTTCTGGTCTTCCATCAGAGCGCCCTCAGCGAAGATGTCCTCGAGGCGCAGCACACCGTCGTCGCGCGTGAGGGTCGTCTGAAGGCACGACGGTGAGCCTAGGTCTACAAGAAGGCGCTCGGGGTGAGCGGACTTCCACGCCGAGAAGAAGTTCTCATCCAGCATGACGCCCTCGAAGCCGATGGTGTTGGCGATGAAGGCGAAGTTCAGCCATTGTGCTTTATCTTCCCAGGGAAGTAGTCGGCAGCCGTGGATTTCAGCCAGTTCTTGGGCACGGACGTTGTTACGAGCGCACAGCACGATCTCGGTGCGCTTTTTGAACTGATTGATGAGGTCTTCCGCCAACTGGCCTGAGCCGAGGATCAGGATCGGAGCGTTCTTGATTTTTCCAGAGAAGTGCCGGCGCGTCAGGTGAGCATAGGTCTTCTGACCGATACCAATCAGGTGCTCGGTGCGAATTTCCTTGGCGTCTTTGAAGAGTTTCTCGAGAACGAGCAGGAGGCGCGAATCACGTTCGGGAGTCTGGGCGAAACTTTTGTAGGCCTCTTTGAATTGACCCACGATTTCGTTCTCGCCCACCAGCTTCGACTTAAGTCCGCAGATGGTTTCTAACATATATAGATATGCGTCTTGGCCTTCAGCTTTTTCGTGGAGAGGTAAGGGGTGGTGTTCGAAGGGACGCTGCTCGTAGCTCACCACAATGGTGCGCTGACAAGTCTGCAGAATGAAAGCATTCTGCGGGTGCTCAACGCTCAGAGTTGAGGCGGTCGGAAAATTCCAAAGGTTCAGTGAACTCACCATGGGGTCAGTGTAGCCACCAGGAAATGTCTTTTTGTCACAGAAATGTCATACGTTAGCTGATTTATATCAGCCTCTTCTTGACGTAATCTTAACAAGCAGAATATTCCAGCTCTCAGCTCTTTTTGCTAGCTTAGCCCCCGAAGGTAAACACGTTATGTCATTACCGCAGGAAACAGTTCCGAACGCGACGAAGTCGGCCTGGTGGCAGGCCCTGATCCCGTCGTTTTTGATGGATCTCTTTCTGCGCTTTGATCGGCGTGTGGATGGTGCGGCGAGTTTTTTCGTCAAGCACTGGGGTAAGAGTCGGTTCATGGTCGCGATGTCGAAGAAAGCGCAGTACATCGGTCTCGAAAATCTCTTCCGGAAAGGTCCCAAAGCCTTCATATATTTTTTTCTGTTTTATTTAGTACGGGACACCATTCTGTACATCATCATCCCGATCTGGTTCGCCAACTTGGTTGACTAGCAAGGGCTTTGGGGAGATCTGACATGCAGACCTTTAGTATCATCTACACCCTCCTGGGTGGCCTTGGTATCTTCTTCTTCGGCATGAAATTCATGTCCGACGGTCTCCAGGCCCTGTCTGGTGATGCGATCCGGAAGATCATCAATTCCATCACCGGAAACCGTGTTATGGCCGTGGGCGTGGGCCTCGGGGTCACGATGCTCGTGCAGAGCTCTTCCATTACCACCGTCATGACAGTGGGCATGGTGAACGCGGGACTCATGACCTTGAAGCAGGCCATCGGCGTCATCTTCGGTGCCAACATCGGAACGACGATCACCGGCTGGATCATCTCGATCAAGGTCGATAAGTACGGGCTCTTGCTCGTGGGCCTGGGCTTCATTCCCGGTCTCTTCTCGAAGTCCAACAAGTGGCAGCACATCGGCCGCGCGATTCTGGGTGTCGGAATGGTGTTCATTGGTTTGAAGACCATGAGCGACGCCTTCGTCCCTCTGCGCGAGAGTGAAACTTTCTTGAGTTCGATCTCTTACTTCGCCGGCGACACGTACCAGGCCTACTTTGCCTCTATTCTTATGGGCTGTGCCCTGACCATGGTGGTGCAGTCGTCCTCGGCGATGCTCGGAATCACCATGGCCCTCGCCACCACCGGCGTGATTAACTACCACACCGCCGTGGCGCTCGTGCTCGGCGAGAACATTGGAACCACGATTACAGCGCTCTTGGCCTCGGTCGGAGCGAGTGTCAACGCCAAGCGCGCAGTACGTGCGCACGCCACTTTCAACGTTCTGGGTGTGCTTGTAATGTTCATCATCTTACCGTACTACTTCGACTTCGTGAGCTGGATGGTTCCGGGGGACCCGAACCTGAAGCTCGCCGACGGCTCGCAGCCGAACGTGAACTCGCACATCGCGATGGCGCACTCGATCTTCAACGTCACGGCGACGCTTCTGTTCTTGCCCTTCCTCAATCAGCTCGCTTCGTTTGTGACGAAGATCACACCTGACCGCACGACGGCGAAGGAAGTGCCGCAGCTCCTCATGCTCGGGAACCCGGCGGACCTCCTCCCGGCCACGAGCTTGATCCAGGCCGAGTCCGAGATCCGGAAGATGGCCGACATCGTCTCGCGCATGTACAAGCTCACGCGCGAGTACTGGCACGAGAACGAAGACGACCCGAAGAAGCTCGCAAAGATCCTCGACTACGAGCGCATCACGGACAACATCCACAAAGAAGTCACCGTCTTCCTATGCTACGTCATGGAGCGGCCCCTGTCGCACCACCAGTCCGAGCAGACGCAAGCGCTGATCAAGATCTCCGACGAACTCGAGAGCTGTGCTGACTACCTCGAGCGCCTGGCCAAGTACCGCGAGCGCTTCCGCGGCGGCGAGACCCTCGAGGGCGAGAGCCGCCACGAGTTCTTCAGCTTCATGGACGAGGTCCAGGGCTTCTTCGACATGGCGATCGCGGGCCTCGAGAATTCCACCACGCACGACAAGGCACGCTTAGTTGCGAAGAGCGAGGAGCTGCAGATCTGGGCCGACTCGATCCGCGACAAGCACCTCGATCGCATCTCCAAGGGCTCCTACAAGCCAGTTACGGCGCTGACCTTCTCCGACATGGTGGTGGCGCTCCGGAAGATCCGGACCCACGCCTTTCACATGTACAGCTCCGTCGTAGTCCTGAACACAAACAACGAGTGAGGCACAGATGGCACTTCTTTTTACTGGTAACGAGATCCTCGAGCGCGACCGTGGCCTGACCTTCGACGACGTCCTTCTGATGCCGCGGCACTCGACCATCAGCTCACGCCGCCACCCGCAGCTCGAGAGCCGGCTCACGAAGAAGACCACCATTAAGGTGCCCATCATCTCCGCCAACATGGACACCGTGACCGGTGAGGAGATGGCGATCAAGATGGCGCAGATGGGAGCCGTCGGGATCCTTCATCGCTTTATGTCGCCGCAAGATCAGGTGGCGCAGCTCAAGCGCATCAAGGCCGCCTCTGGGGCGACTCCTGTGGCGGTCTCGATCGGTGTCAAAGAAGAGGGCATGGAGCGCGCCAAGATGCTCGTGGAAGCGGGCGCGGACATTCTCACCCTCGACATCGCTCACGGCGATTCAGTCATGATGCTCGAGACGCTCGACTTCGTTCGTAAAACCTTTCCGCATGTCCAGATCATTGCCGGTAACGTCGCGACTCCTGAGGGCACGCGTACGCTGATCGAGCACGGCGCCGACGCCGTGAAAGTGGGCATCGGCCCCGGCTCGATGTGCACCACACGTATAATCACCGGTTGCGGAGTTCCCCAGCTCACGGCCATCGCCTTGTGTGTCGCCGAAGCTCGACGCCACAACGTGCCAGTGATTGCAGACGGAGGAATTAAGACTTCAGGTGATATCGTTAAGGCCTTTGCTGCTGGTGCAGAAACCGTCATGCTCGGAAGCATGCTCGCTGGTTGTAATGAAACTCCGGGCGAGATCGTCGGCGGAAAGAAAAAATACCGCGGCATGGCATCTAAAGACGCGCAGGTCTCCTGGCGCGGAGAGCTTCCTACAGGCATGGCGCCGGAAGGCGAGAGCCGTCTCATTCCTTGCAAGGGGAGTGTGGAGAACATTATTTTGGAACTTACCGGCGGGCTTCGCTCGGGCATGACCTATCTCAATGCGTCAACGATAGCCGAAATTAATCAGAATGCCCGGTTCATAGAGATGAGTA
>JBKHVY010000056.1:0-12560 GCA_046569805.1 Bacteriovoracia bacterium
GGCTCAAGTAACCCGTCGCCGTGGGCCCGAGAGCGGCCACACTCTGGCCTCTCCAGTAGCGAAGATTGTGCTGAGCTTCGAAGCCGGGCAGCGCGAAGTTTGAGACCTCGTAGTGATGGAATCCGCGTGAGACCAGAAAGGCACTCACCGCAAGGTACTCGGCGGCGACCTTCTCATCATCCGGAATCCGTGCCTTTAATTTATAACCGGCGGCGGGCTGGAGAATGTAGAGGCTCACGTGCTTAGGCCCGTAGCTCAGGAGCTCCTCGAGTTCGCGCAAAATATCTCGATTGCTGCTGGCAACAGGGGCGCCTAAGAGAAAATCGACGGAATAATTCTTTCCGTACAGACGCTCTAGGAGAGCAAAAGTCTCTCCCCGGTCATGGGCGCGATCGAGCACCTGAAGGTAGATCGGATCGAGGGACTGAGTACCGACGGAGTAACGGTTCACGCCGATCTCCTCCCACGCGCGAAGCCCGGCCTCCGTCCACGCCCCGGGATCGACCTCGAAGGTCACCTCTGCTCGAGGTTTAAGGCTCAGGCCCTGGTCAAAAAACTGTGCGAACCTTGCGGCTCCCTGTTCGTCCCATAGCGACGGAGTTCCGCCTCCGAAGTAGACCGTTTCTAAAGGTGACCAAGTCACCTGACTTTCGGCCCACAATGACTCATGGCGCTTCCAACTTTCTGTCAGATACCGATCGAATTCTTCGAGTTGCGCACGAGGTCGCTCGAATTTCTGCTTGTAGAAATCGCAGTAGTTACAGAGGTGCCGGCAAAACGGCACGTGGACATATAAACTCGCAACAGATGTCATACGGCCCTTGGAAATTCCAGCCAGTGAAAGGATAATGTTTCTTACCGTCCAAGTACTCGGACTGGCAACGCTCTCGGAGATGACATGCACGTCGAAGAAACTCGTCTAGGTGACCTCAAAACTCTTTTCATCCATTCCCCCGGCTCTACGGCCGCGACGGTGCAGATGTGGTTCCGCGCGGGCTCCGCGCTCGAAGACCACAGCAACCAAGGCATCGCCCACTTCCTCGAACACATGTTCTTCAAGGGGACTCCGACTCGTCCGGGCGCAGCGATCGCGCAAGAGGTCGAGACCTTCGGCGGCGAGATCAATGCCTTCACGAGCTTCGACTACACCTGCTACTACATCAACGCACCCGCACGGAAGACCACCGATGCGCTCAACATCTTGCTCGACATGGTCGCAAATCCCATGTTCAAGGAAGAGGACTTCCCGGCCGAGCGGGATGTCGTCTTCGAGGAATACCGCCGCGCGCTCGACAACCCTTCACAGTTCCATTTCATGCGCCTCCAGGAGAACTGCTTCGAAGGTGGCTATAAGCACCCGATCCTGGGCCGCGACGATACGATCCGCGCCTTCTCCTCAGAGCAGATCCGCAGCTTCCGCAACCGCTTCTACAACCTCGAGAACGCCATGCTCGTCGTGGCCGGCGACGTCTCGGACCGCGCGCAGATCGAAAAGCTCGTGACCTCGTTTAAAATTCCGAGCGGCGAGAAGTCGGCCTTCGGTGAGTTCAACCTTTCGGCGAAGCCGAAGATCAACGTCCACGAAAAGCAGATCCGCCAGGCGACACTTACCATCGCCCTCTCAGCACCGGATTACACGGACGCGACGGCAACCGCCGAAGACCTCGCGATCAACTGCCTCGCCCACGGCGAGACCTCGCGCCTCTACCAGTCCCTCGTGGCTCAGTCCACGATCTGTAACGACATCGCCGGTTCAACCATGTACTTTGCCCACAAGGGCTGCCACATGATCAAGACCAGCTTTCCGGTCGAGAACCTCACGAAGGTTCTGAAGACCCTGGAGCAGGAGATCACCAAAGTCCTCGCAGGCGCCATCTCGGACCTCGAGGTCGATAAGATCAAGAACCAGTACGTCGCGAGTAAGGTCTACGAGAAGGAGAGCATCGAAGCCTTTGCCTTCTCGCTCGGACATGGCTTCGCGCAGAATGGCGATATTTTTTGCGAGGAATCCTTCATCAAGCGGATCAAGGAAACTCCTGCGCGGCAAGTGGCCCTGGCAATCCCGCAAATCTTCCTCAGGCCACTCCACCTGACGCTCCAGGTTCCAGAGAAAACGAAGACCACTTCGATCCACACCCAGCTCGCCTCGTTCCAGAAGAAAATCCAGTCCCAGGCGAAGAAGTTCTCGGCGAAAGAAAGGCCCGTCAAGAAGGTCACGTCGACCTACGACCCGGCCGTCGCCATGATCGAGCTCATGCCTGGAGTGAAGCTCATCCACCGCCAGAACCGCATGACACCGACCTTCGTTCTGCACCACTACATCAAGGGTGGGATTACGACGGAAAGCGAGAAGGACTGTGGCCGCCACGGTATGCTGTCGCGGCTCGTGACCTACGGCTACAAGGGCATGTCCTACGAGAAGCTAAAGCAGGACCTCGAGCTTCGCTCCGCGGCGCTCTCGGGCTTCGCCGGTAAGAACGCCTACGGACTGACACTCCACGGTCAGAGCCAGGACTTCGACGCCCTTCTCGAGCACTTCGCCGGATCGCTCCTCGCGCCGACGCTGCCGGAGAAGTTCCTCAAGCACGAGCGCCAGGTGATCCTGCGCATGCTCGATAACCAGAAAGAAGATGCCGTGAAGCAAGCCTTCAAGAACTGGTACCGCATGGTCTTCAACGCGCACCCGTACGCGCTCGACGCCTCGGGGACTCCCGACAGCCTCAAGAAGATGACCTCTGCCGCGCTCGCGTCCCTCCATCGCCAGCACATGGCGAAGGAAGAGATGGTCTTCACGTACTGCGGTGACCTCGACCTCGATACGGTGATCTCGAAGCTCCTGAAGGCGTTCAAGGCCCTGAAGCCGCGCAAGGGCGTGAAGCCACGCAAGAACTCGCTCAAGCCGAAGACCAAGCAGCGCCTCGACATTCCGATGAAGCGCGAACAGGTCCAGATCGTCATCGGCAAACCTGCGTACAAGATGACGGACGTCGAGGACCTGTACCTGAAGATGGTGACGGCGCACCTCTCGGGCCAGGGCTCCGAGCTCTTCGTTGAAGTCCGCGACAAGCAGGGCCTCTGCTACGCCGTCCAGCCCGTGCACGTCACGGCCCTCGAAGCGGGAAGCTGGGGCATCTACATCGGCGCCGGTGCGGACAAGAAGGAGCGCGCGGAGAAGGCCATCCTGAGCATCCTCGAGCGCCTCTCGAAGACCGGCCTGACCCGCGACGAGTTCGAGCGCGTGAAGACCAACATCGATGGCCAACAGCAGCTCTCGATCCAGACCAACGAGGACTACGCGCAGTTCTACTCGGTGCCCGCGTTGCATGGCCACGGCCTAGACTTCCAGCACAAGGCGCAGGACGTGATCCGGAAGACGAGCTACGAGGACTTCCAGAAGTTCTTGCAGAAGTTCATGAAGGGAGACTGGAACATCGTCACGGCCGGACCGACCTAGGCTACGACGCCTTGTTCTGCTGGGGTCGCAGGATCCCGGCACTCATGAGCTCCGCGTCTGAGGCCTCGTTGCTCAGGGCCTTGTTAAAGACGAGCTGGCGCGGATCCTCGAACCGCGTGCTCGCGGCCATCATGTGAATCAGGCTCGTCACGTGCTCGAAGCTCGAGGCAAGGACTTGGTAGAAGTCCGGCACGTCGAGGTGTCGCGGGAAGAAGTTGTTGAGGCGACCGTAGGCGGTCTTTCCGAGCTGCGCGTAGTAGCTCGCGTCGACGAGTTTCTTGTTGATCGATTCGGAAAAGTAGCCGCAGAGGACGAGGGCGGTGTCGCCGACCTCGAGGTACGTTCGCTTCTGCGCCTCACTGGGCATGCTGCCCGCCTCGAGGAGCTTCATCCCAAGAATCTTGTCGCGGACCTTCCCGTCGTTGAACTCGAAGAAGGCTTCACTCGAGGCAAAGCGCCCTAGCACCACGCTCGAGTAGAAGATGGTTTCCTGCGGAACCGGACAGAGGGATTTCGTATTGAGGTCGTGGAGACTTTGGAAGAAGTAGGATTTGAGGTCGGTCGAGGTAACAATTTTCTGTGAAGCGTTTGACATAGATTCGTAGCCCCCTGCATCCTATTTTAGCATGGGGGCACGGGATCTTCGTAAGCACAGGCAATTCCTGCCTATTTCAGCACGCTATTCCTCAATTTCTGCCATCAGGACACCCGACTCCAGCGGCTGGCCCGGTTGCACCAGAAGCGATTTCACGACGCCCGACACGCCCGCCTTGATTTCGTTCTCCATCTTCATGGCCTCGAGGATCAGGATCGTTTGGCCCTTCTCGACTCTGTCTCCGGCCTTGACCATGAGTTTGACGACCTTCCCCGGCATTTGCGTCACCAGGGCGCCGGCGCCGCCCGTGAAGAGGCCCGACGGCTTGAAGCCGCGGTACATCTTGTAGGTCACGGTGTTCGAAACGACCGTTTCCCCGGGAGCGAGCTGGGTCAGTTTGAACCACTTCACCCCGTCCCAGGAGCCGAAGAGCTTCCCGGCCAGGCGCCGCGACAGGAGAACTTTCTCACCGCTCGCGTCGCGGAAGAAAAACTTCGACGTTGTCCCCAGCGTTTCCACGCGATTGAGGTCGACGACGACGTCGTTGCGGTCTTGGTCTACGAAGTAGTAACGCATGCTAAACCTGCCCCATTTCGACTGATGCGATCCGTACCATGAGAGAGTCCGCAGGCTCCTGAGCCGCGACCTTCTCCTGTGGCTTCACGCCGGCGATGTAGTGTGTCGTGTAGTGCCCGTTCCTGAAACTCTCTTCGTCGAGAATGACTTTCAGCAACGGAATGTTCGTCTTAAGGCCATCGAGGAGTAACCCGTCGAGCGCAGCGCGCACCTTCCGAACGGCGACCGCACGGTCGAAGCCGCGGGCGATGAGTTTCCCGACCATCGGATCGAAGTCCGGGGTAATGGTAAACTTCGGATAGAGGCAGTGGTCGAAGCGAATGCCCTGCGGGAACGTCGTCTCGAAGCCCGCGATCTTCCCGGGCGCCGGCAGCATCGTGACCGGATCTTCGGCGCAGATGCGGCACTCGATCGCGTGGCCATGCAGCTTGATGTCGGACTGAGACTTGAAGTCGAGCGGCTCACCGAACGCGGACTTCACCATGTTCGCGAGGAGGTCGATGCCCGTGATCTCTTCGGTGATCGGGTGCTCGACCTGGATCCGGGTGTTCATCTCGAGGAAGTAGAACTTCCGGTCGTCGCCCATGATGAACTCGACGGTCCCCGCCGAATCGTACTTCACCGCTTGCGCGAGCTTCACGGCCGTCTCGCAGATCTCTCGACGGAGCTTCTCGTCGGCGCCGATGAACGGCGACGGAGCCTCCTCGATGATCTTCTGGTGCCGGCGCTGGATCGAGCACTCGCGCTCGAAGAGGTGGTACACGTTGCCTTTCTTGTCCGCGAGGATCTGGACCTCGATGTGGTGCGGGTTCTGCACGTACTTCTCGACCAAGAGGCCCGCGTTGCCGAAGCTCGAGAGCGCCTCGCGCTGGACGGCTTCGAAGTTGGTTTTTACGTCTGCCTCGGAGTAGCACGGGCGCATGCCCTTGCCGCCGCCGCCGGCCACGGCCTTGAGGAGCACCGGGTAGCCGATGCTGTTACAAAGCTTGATCGCCTCGTCGACCGTCGGAACCTCACCGGTTGATCCAGGAACCACCGGTACACCGGCCCTCTGCGCCCATTGCTTCGAGATGGCCTTGTCACCCATGGCGGCGATCGCGTCGGGGTTCGGGCCGATGAAGATCACGCCAGCGCCCTGGAGGGCCTTGGCGAAGTCTCCGTTCTCCGACAAGAATCCGTAGCCCGGGTGGACCGCATCGATGCGATGGTCCTTGATGATGCGTAGGAGCTTCGGGACGTTCAGGTACGTATCGCGATTGGTGCTGCCTTCGAGGTGCACCCACTCCTGGCAGTACTCCAGGTGCGCCGCCTCGGGCTCGTTATCGGTCCAGAGGCCTACGCTGACGAGGCCCAGTTCGTTGAGGGCCTTCGCGATCCGAATGGCGATCTCGCCACGGTTAGTAATAAGGACACGCTTTCCGATCATAAAAACCTCTAGAGTGGGATGTTGCCGTGCTTGCGCTCCGGCGCGCGGACTTTTTTGTTCTCAAGCGCCTTAAGGCACTGGTAGAGCCGCGCGCGGGTCTGCTCCGGAAGAATGATCTCGTCGAGGTAGCCGAGCTCCGCTGCGCGGTATGGGTTCGCGAATTCGTTTTCGTAGTTTTCCACCAGCTCTTTCTTCTTCTTATCGAAGGCGTCGCCCTTGAGGCCCGCGAGTTCGTTGCGGAAGATGATGTTCACCGCACCTTCGGCGCCCATCACGGCGATCTCCGCCGTGGGGTACGCGAGGTTGATGTCGGCGCGGATGTGCTTCGACGCCATCACGTCGTAGGCTCCGCCATACGCCTTGCGCGTGATAACGGTGATGAGCGGGACCGTAGCTTCGCAGTAGGCGTACAGGAGCTTCGCTCCGTGACGAATGATACCGCCGTACTCTTGCACAGTACCGGGCAAGAAGCCGGGGACATCCACGAAAGTCACAACCGGAATATTAAAGGCATCGCAGAAGCGCACGAAGCGACCGGCTTTAGTAGAGCTGTCGATGTCAAGGACACCGGCCAATACCGCCGGTTGGTTAGCGACGATGCCGATCTTCACGCCGCCGACGGAGGCGAAGCCACACAGGATGTTCTTCGCGAAGTCACGGTGGACTTCGAGGAAGTGGCCCTCGTCGACGACCTCGACGATCAGCTCCTTCATGTCATAGGGCTTGCGCGAGTTGTCGGGGACGAAGTCCTTGAGCTTCACGTTCGAGCGCGTGAACGCATCGGCCGTCATGACGGGCGTCGGCTTGTGCGCGCTGGACGCCGGGAGGTAACTCATCAGTTCACGAACGCGCTCGAAGCAGTCGTCCTCGTCCGTGCACTTGAAGTGCGCAACACCTGACTTTTCGTTGTGAGTTCCGGCACCGCCGAGAGCTTCTTTGGTCACCTCCTCGTGCGTAACCGTTTTGATGACATCTGGGCCTGTCACGAACATGTAGGAAGTCTTTTCGACCATGAAGATGAAGTCGGTCATGGCGGGCGAGTACACGGCGCCCCCGGCACAGGGCCCGAGGATGAGCGAGATCTGCGGGATGACTCCCGATGCCTGAGCGTTACGCCAGAAGATCTCGGCGTAGCCCGCCAGAGATTCGACGCCTTCCTGAATCCGCGCGCCACCGGAGTCGTTGAGGCCGATGATGGGGATCCGCTGGTCGAGGGCGAAGTCCATCACTTTGCAGATTTTCTTGGCGTAGGCGGCACCGAGGGCCCCGCCCCAACACGTGAAGTCCTGGCTAAAGACGGCGACTTGCTGGCCATTAATGGTTCCGATGCCGGTGATGACGCCGTCGCCGAGGAACTGCGTCTTCTCGATACCGAAGGAGCGGCACTTGTGGACGACGAACTTATCGAATTCCATGAAGCTTCCGGGATCGAGGAGCTTCTCGAGCCTTTCTCGTGCTGTGTATTTTCCCTGTTCGTGCTGCTTGTGGATACGGTCTTGACCGCCCCCCAACTCCGCCTGGGCGTTGAGTTGCACGAGCTGTTCGCGGCGCTCTTGATTACTTAGCATCGAGTCCTCCTGGAAAGATCCAGAAGTTATACCCTACAAGACAAAAAAAAGGAGCCGTTTTCACGGCTCCCGTCTTGTAAAACTATATTTTTGACTCTACTCGCCAACAGCTTTCTTTAAAAGCCTCTTATCAAGTCCGTATTTTTCTACTTTCATGATGAGTCCGGCGCGGCTAATGCCGAGCTCCTTCGCCAATCGTGACTTGTTAAAGCCACAGCGCTTCAGGCCATCGCGGATCATGTGAATCTCGAGCTCCTCGAGGGCGTCCTTGAGGCTGCCGCTCGTGTTCACGCCCTTGAGTCCGTGGCCGTGCTCACGCGTTTGCGCACTTTCCCCGTGATCCAAGATTCGCTGGTTCAAGATATCCGGCGTAATCATTTTGTCTTCGCCGGAGAGGACGACCAGGCGCTCGATCTCGTTTTCGAGTTCGCGAACGTTACCAGGCCATGGGTAATCCAGCATCTTCTCCATCGTTTTTTTGGCGAAGGTCTTGAGCGGCACGCCCGACTCCGCACAGCGCTTTTCGAGGAAGAAATCCATGAGGATCGGGATGTCCTCGACGCGCTCGCGCAGCGCCGGAAGCTGAACGTTGATGACGTTGATGCGGTAGTAGAGGTCTTCGCGGAACTCACCCTTCGCGATCATCTCTTTAAGGTTCTTGTTCGTCGCTGCAACCACGCGCACGTTAACTTTCTTCGGCGTCGTCGCGCCGACGGGAAGGAAGGTCCCCTCTTGCAAGACGCGCAGGAGCTTCACCTGCATCGTGAGCGACGTATCGCCGATCTCGTCGAGGAACAGGGTGCCGCCGTTAGCGACTTCGAAGAAGCCTTTTTTGTCTTTTATCGCACCGGTGAACGAGCCCTTGACGTGACCGAAGAGTTCCGAGTCGAGCAAGTTGTCGTTAAAGGCGGAGCAGTTCACTGCCATGAACACGGCTTCTTTGCGAGGAGAATTATAGTGGATCGCCTTCGCGACGAGCTCCTTACCTGTACCGTTTTCACCTTGGATGAGGATCGTTGCCTCGGAGCTGTTGATCTTCTGGAGCAGGTGGTAGATCTGCTGCATGCGCTTAGATTTACCAATCAGGTTGTGATAGCGGTACTTGTTCCCCACTTCACTCGTGAGGTCGTGAATGCGGGCTTCACGCTTAGAAATCTCTTCGTGGAAGGTTCCGACCTCGTCGGCAACGATGTCGAGCATTTCCTTGAGGTAGCCGCGCTCACGCGGATAAAGCTTACGCATTTTTGACACCGAGGCTTTCGCGTCTGTCTCGGAGATCCCGCACTCGATCATGTGCTTAACGACTTCTTCTTGGTCTTTCTCTGTCGCATCGTCTTTCATGAAGGGATAGCCAAAAACGGCTCCGAGGAACTCGCCTTCCACCATGACTTTGGCAACGAACCCGTAGACGTGCGGAAAGAAACATTTGTATTCGTAGATCATCTCGGCTTCATCGCGGATGCCTTCGAAGACTTTTTCCACGTCTTGCTCGAGCCACTCTTGTCCGTAAGAGTGATTCATTTGCACCTTGAAGAAATGAGACGCAAATTTGTAGTCTTTGCTCTTGAACTCATTTTGAATACGACCCTGCTCATCGACGTAAAAGAAATCCAGATCGAACCACTGGCCCATGATCTGTTCCATCTTCTTGTTCACATGAAGTTCTTTGATGTTCTTCCAATCGATAATCATACCTGCTCCTTGAGGCCATCGTGGCCGTGGTCTTTGTCGTCAAACTTATCGTCACTTCGTTGACGAACTTGACAGGCAGGCATGTCGATTTGCTTATTTTTTTGACGCTTACAGTTGCTGAGCGGTGAAAATGTCTAAAAATTGAGGTTTTTCCCACTCTTGCGGACCGACAAGTTTTCTCAGGATTTCGCCGTCGGCCTTAAAGACGTAGGACTCAGGAAGCTTCGTGGTACCGAAGACCTCCCGATGAACGTTCCTATTGTCTAAGAGCCAAAGGACATTAGAGGAGGAAGAGGTGTTTAACTTATCCATAAATTTACGGATCTTAGGAACTTCATCATTCACAGCGACGATTAAAACCCTCACGTTGGATGGGAGTTTTTTCGTCATTTCTAGAAGCGTAGGGAGCTCTGCCTCGCAGGGACCGCACCAAGTGGCCCAGAAATGCACCAGGATCATTTTTTTTGAAAAGCCAGCCTCTGCAACAAGGTCGTAGGGGGAACCTTCTAGGGTCTCAAATGAGGCGGCAGGGAGTCTTTCTAGCAAGCTCTCTCGGGGCTCAGACACCACCTGACTCTCAAGACTCGACCGAGAGTACCAGGTGACCGCAAGGGCACCACCAAGGAGAGCAATGACGATAAGAAGTTTATTAAGCATCAGCCTCAAACTAAAAAACCTTCCCAAAGATAGCAATGGGAAGGTTTCCTAATGAACTAAAAAAATGAAAAAAACTATTCTACGAAAGCCAAGTAGGCCGTCTTCGCGCCGTCACCCAAACGTGAGTCTGCAACTTTCAAAACGCGAGTGTAACCACCCGGGCGCTGCTTAAACTTTGGAGCAACTGATTCGAACAATGACTTAACTGCGTCTTTGTTGTTCAGCTTTGAGTAAGCCAAGCGACGGTTAGCAAGTGTGTCGTTCTTCCCAAGAGTTACAAGCTTCTCAATAAATGGCTTGAGTGCCTTCGCTTTTGTTTCAGTTGTATGAATTTTTCCGTGGTCGATCATTTCGATCGCCAAGTTCTTCATAAGGGCAACTCGGTGTGAACGCTCGAGGCCTAACTGATATTTGTGATTACCGTGTCTCATAACTTTTCCTTTTATCGACTTTTCTAAGACTTACTCAGCCTGCGAGCCAACTTGCTTCATGATGTTATCGACTTTCATACCCAAGCCGAGACCCATTGAAGCGAGAATTTCTTTGATTTCGTTGAGTGACTTACGTCCAAAGTTCTTTGTACGCAGCATCTCACCTTCAGTCTTAGAAACGAGCTCGTAGATATACTTGATGTTCGCATTCTGCAAGCAATTTGCTGAGCGAACAGAAAGCTCGAGCTCAGAAACCGGCTTAAGGAGTGCTTCGTTTGCAACAGAGCCACTGACCTGAGTCGTTGGCTTAACTTCTGTAGGCGTATCTTTGTCTTCAAAGTTTAAGAAGATGGTCAACTGATCGCGAAGAATCTTCGCCGAAATAGCAACTGCATCCAAAGGATCAATACCGGCCGTCGTCCAAACTTCGAGAGTCAAACGATCGTAGTCTGTGCGCTTACCAACTCGTGCGTTCGTAACGGTGTAGTTAACCCGGGTAACTGGCGAGAAGAGAGTATCGAGGTAGATCCAGCCAAGGGGAAGGTCGAAGGCTTCTTTATTATCAAGAGCTGTAACATAACCTTTACCGCGAGCAACCTTGATCTCCATGCGGATTGTTCCGCCTGAAGAGATGTTACAAATCACGTGCTCAGGATTCAAGACCTTAACGTTCGCGTTCTCAGTGATGTCAGAAGCCTTAACCGCCCCCTCAGAGTTCTTCTCGAGAATAAGAGTCATTTCTTCTTTGTCAGTGATCTTAAAGCGAATCTCTTTGAGGTTAAGAATGATCTCAGAAACCTCTTCCTTGATATTATTGATAGTACCGAATTCGTGATCAACACCATCGATTTTTACAGCAACAATGCCAGCGCCCTGAAGCGAAGAAAGAAGAACACGGCGGAGTGAATTTCCGAGAGTCAAACCGTAGCCTCTTTCAAGAGGCTTAGCTGTAAACTTACCGTAGTTAGCCTTGAGTGAGTCTGTGTCGACTTCAAGTGCCGCTGGTCTAATCATGCCAGTCCAGTTTTTGCTCATAAAATTACTCATACGACGAACTCCTTACAGAATGTTTAACGCGTTAGAATTATACGCGGCGACGCTTAGGTGCGCGGCAACCATTGTGTGGCATTGGAGACTTGTCTGCGACAGATGTAATACGAAGACCAGCGGCCATAAGAGCACGGATAGCGTTTTCACGACCCGCTCCTGGACCCTTGACCTTTACATCAACGGAATTCAAACCATGCTCCATCGCTTTTTTTGCAGCTTCGCCAGAAGCGATTTGGGCAGCGAATGGAGTTGATTTCTTAGAGCCGCGGAAGCCTTGGTGACCCGCAGAAGCCCAAGAGACAGCGTTACCTTCAGCATCGCTGATTGTAACGATTGTGTTATTGAAAGAAGCGTATACGTGACAAACACCATGAGAGATGTTTTTGCGTGCTTTTTTCTTACCGCCAGCAGCTGGCTTTTTATCTTTTTGATTATTTGTTTCGCTCATATTGCCGCCTTATTACTTCATGGCCTTAATTGATTTCTTACCAGCGATCGCAACAGCAGGACCCTTGCGAGTGCGTGCATTTGTGTGCGTACGCTGACCTCTTACAGGTAAACCTTTGCGATGACGAATACCGCGGTAACAACCGAGGTCGCGAAGACGCTTAATATTGAGTCCAACCTCACGACGAAGATCACCTTCAACAGCGAAGCCTTCAAGCGCCGCACGAATTTGCTGAGTCTCTTCTTCAGTGATGTCATTAGAACTTTTTTCTGGATCGATTCCAACCTTAGCCAACACTTCCGCGCCAATTTTTGGACCTACGCCATAAAGAGCGCGGATCGCGATTTTCATCGCTTTGTTACGTGGAAGGTCGACACCTAAAATACGTGCCATAATCTCGTCTCCTAACCTTGACGTTGCTTGTGTTTTGGATTGCCCTTACAGATTACGCGCAAAGTACCCTTGCGCTTAACCACTTTGCAGTCCTTACAGATCGGTTTTACTGATGATCTAACTTTCATATTGATTAACCTTTGCTTCTAAAAATAATTCGACCTTTATCTAGATCGTATTTGCTAATTTCAACAACTACTTTGTCACCCGGCAGGATCTTGATATAATTCATACGCATTTTGCCACTGATATGAGCCAAAATTACGTGTC
>JBKHVY010000057.1:0-12310 GCA_046569805.1 Bacteriovoracia bacterium
GGCCGGCTCCGGGGTCGGGAAGTCCGTCCTCATGGGCATGATCGCCCGGAACACGACGGCGGACATCAACGTCATCGCGCTCATCGGCGAACGCGGCCGTGAGGTCCTCGAGTTCATCGAAAGCGACCTAGGCCCCGAGGGCCTCAAGCGCTCGGTCGTCGTCGTCGCGACCTCGGATACCTCCGCGCTCATTCGCATGAAGGCCGCCTACGCGGCGACGACGATCGCCGAGTTCTTCCGGGACCAGACCCACGACGTGCTCCTCATGATGGACTCGATCACGCGCTTTGCGATGGCGAGCCGAGAGATCTCGCTCTCAAGTGGTGAAGCGCCCGGTCCGAAGGGCTACTCGCCCTCCGTCTTCGCCAAACTTCCGAAGCTCATGGAGCGCGCCGGTACGAAAGCAAACTCTGGCACCATCACGGGAATCTATACAGTGCTCGTAGAAGGTGGCGACATGGACGAGCCCATCGCGGATGCCGTGCGTTCCATCTCTGATGGCCACATCGTCCTTTCGCGTGATCTCGCAGCGAGAAACCACTATCCGGCGATTGACGTGCTCCAGAGTGTCTCGCGAGTCATGCCTAAGGTCGCGTCGCGCGAGCACAAGATCGTCGCCAGCCACTTGCGCGATCTCATGTCGGCATACAAGCAAAACGAGGATCTTATCACCGTCGGTGCCTACGCTCGCGGGAGTAACCTCAAGGTCGACAAGGCCATTTCTGTGATCGATGATTTGAACGCTCTTCTCCGCCAGGATGTCGCTGAGAAGCTCACCATCACAGAGCTCTTCGACCTGATGGTTGACATCGCTCGCAAGGCCGAACACGCTGTCGATCCCAGCTTCCAGTCGAGGTAAGCCATGAAACGCTACCAGTTTCGCCTCGAGGCGGTCCGAAAGATGCGTGCCATGCACGAAGAGACCTGTCGAAACGAGCTCGGTCTCCTCATGGTCGAGCGCCAGAATATCCTGAACCAAATCGAATCATTGACCCAAGACATTAAGGCCGCCTACGTCGAGCAGGAAGTTCACCTGGTCACCGGGATGAAGGCGTCTCACGCCGCCTACTTTCCACAAGCGGTGGCAGGTCGCGAGGGGCAAATCAAGCTGCTGCAAAAGAACCTGGAGATGGCCGATGCGCGGATCTCGGATAAAAAAATCGAACTCGCACAGAAGCGCGCGGATCTAAAGCTCATGGAGAATTTGCGCGAGAAAGACCACGCGGCCTGGAAGAATGCCTACGCGAAGGAAGAGAACTTGAAGGTCGATGAAATGGTCCAGATGTGGTCAGAGAGCCGGAAAGACCAGGGAGAGACACGATGAAGGTATTTTTTGTTCTCATGCTCGTCATTGCCACAGCGGCAATTGCACAAGAGAAAGTCTCGAAGACGTACACAGAAGAAGAGTTCACGAAGAAGGTCGCCGAAGAAGTTCGGCGGCGAGTCGACACTGTAAAAAATAAGAGCGTCACGGATCTCACGAAGGAACTCGTGACGAAAGAAGAGGCCATTCGCCTGCGTGAACTCGAGATCGAGAAACGAGAAGATCAGCTCAAGGTGAATAGCGCTGAGCTGGAGAAGCGCATTAAGGAATTCAACGCAAGTCAGAATTCAGTTTTAGGATGCTTGCAAAAAAATGACGAAGAATTGAAATCACGAATCGGTCAGCAGGTCGAGGTGGTCTCGAACATGCAGCCGGCAAAAGCTGCCCAGCTGCTGTCGGTGCAAGACGCGGATATCGCTGTGCAGATTTTGCAGCAGCTCGACCCGAAGAAAGCCTCGAAGATCTTCAACTTGATGGACAAGGAAGTTTCTGCCCGGCTTCAAAAACAGTACATGAGTATGAAAAGATAGCGAGACGAGGTAACGCAGAGTGATGATACCCATTCAAAACCTAGACCCCCAACTGATCGCCGCCAAGAGTGCAGGTAAGACTGCGCCTCAGGGTGCGAACAAGCTCGTGGGTGAAGCACCGGTCATGGAAGGCGACTTCGCCTCGTTGCTGATGCAAGAGGTAAGTGCCACTCCAGCTTCAGCTCCAGCGATCTTGGCGGAGCAGCAGCTGGTGAGCATTGAAGGGGAGCCCGTTTTGAATCCAGATATGCTTGAGACTGTGGTTGCCGAAGACGGCACTCAGGTTGCAAGCCTGGGCGTTCAGATGCCTGCTCCGGCCGCAGCTCCAACAGTGAAGGTCCCACAGGATGCGAATCTCGCGGCGCCCCTCTCAACCGAGCCAACGCCAAAGCTCATCGATCCTGCGCTGATCAAGCAAGTTAACGAAGTCGTGATTCCACAGGGGCAGGGCATCGAGCAGGTTCAGGCGCAGCCAGTGGAGTCGACACCAACCACCCTGAAAGATCTCTTGTTGCAGCAACAGCAGCAGCCAGCGACTTCTGGAAAACTTGCGGGTCGCTCTCCGGCGATTGACTTCGCGAAGAGTGAAGTCGATCCGCAGCTCATGGGCTTCGAGGATTTCGTCGCCCAGAAAAACGCGGTGACAGGAAAGACGATTGCGCCGAATGCTTATGGCATGCCGATCAAGAACACGCTCTCCGCGCCTCTGAGCACTCCGAAGGCAGAAGTCGCAGAGAAACTTCTCGCGCTTGAGTCGGCCCCAGCACCGACGCAGCTTTCGATGCCACAAAATGCGCAAACCGTTTTCGGCGTAGAGGCCCCACTCGCAACGGCAGCTTCTGCGAACGAGGCAGCCCCGCAGAAGGTCTTCGATCTTCAGAACTTGTCACAGGCCAAGAACTCCAACATCGAAACAGTGATTTCTCAGGTCAGCGACTACATCATTCAGGCGAAGGCTTCGAAGGAGCCGAGCGTGAACATGAAAGTCCAACACCAGGACTTAGGACTCCTTGATATCACCGTGAATCGCGGTCTTAACGATGCGGTGACGATCGCAATTGGAACGCAGGACCTCGGCGCGAAGACCTTCTTAGGTCAGCACCGCGAGCAGCTCCTCACGCATCTGGCCCAGTCCGGCGTGACGGTGGCGGATCTCAAGATGGAGCAGAGTTCGGGGTCACAGAAAGACATGAATCAACCTGGCCAGCAGAACTTCGCGGGCCAAGATCGTCAGTTCGGAAGTGAACAGAACCAGCGTCGCGAGGAGCAACAGCGCCGGCACGACCTCTGGGAACTCATGCGTGAGAAGGAAGTCGCCTAACCATGCCGGAAATCGGACGTCCCGTCGATCCACAAGCAGCAGCGTATGGCCAGGTCACGATGGCTCCGAAGGCTTTGTCCAATCGCGGTTCACGTAATGAAACCGAACAAATCATCAATCGTGCCACGGGCCGCAAGCCTGAAGGCATCCACAAAGACGGTCAGCACAACCAGATGGGCAAGGACGAGTTCCTGAAGCTCTTGACCTATCAGTTGCAGAACCAAGATCCGATGAATCCAATGGATCAGGGAAAGATGACGGGTGAACTCGCGCAGTTCTCGCAGCTCGAGCAGCTGACGAACTTGAATTCGAAGTTCGATAAGGTCCAGAAGAACCAAATGATCCAGGATAAGTTCTACGCCGCAAACTTCGTCGGTAAACAAGTCGTCACTACCGGCTCGTCGCTCAAGATCGAAGAAGAAGGCGGCTCGGCAAACGTTCTCTTTAAGCTCGACGGCGAAGCTGCAAAAGTTCTCGTTCGTATTCAAGATGAAAAGGGCCAAACCGTTGGCGAGATCTGGAAAGACGGCATGTCGCAGGGTGCTCATGAAGTGAACTGGGACGGTGTGACGCTTGACGGTCAATTAACGGCGAAAGGAAACTACAAGGCGACCGTGAAAGCGTGGAACAACATGGGCCAGGAAGTTTCAGCGCGTACACAAGCGACGGGCCTTGTGACGAGTGTTTCTTTCGACGAAGGTGAGCCGGTGCTCACAGTTGACGGACAAAAAGTTTTCTTGCGTGACGTAGCGAGCTTCCACACACCAGAAAATTCACGCGCAATGCAAAACATGCCTAGTGCACAACAGCAACAGAATAATTTAAGATTGAATAACGCTCCATCTCCGAGCGTGCAGCAAGCAACCAACGCTTACCGCACCCAAGGAGAGGGGATTTACGATTAACCAGAAAGAGTAGATGGCACGCATAAACGACCTCCTCATTCCCAACGTCACGAGCCTTCCTTCACAGGATAAGGCACAGACGTCGAACAAGCTGACTCCGGGTCAGAAGAGTGAGTTCGATCAACTCGTGCGCCAAGCGGAGAAGCCGCAGGCGAAGACCAGCGTCGAGCTCTCGACGCACGCGTCGAAGCGCTTGCAGGAACGTAACATTGATTTCGATTCGCAGGAGTACCTGAAGCTCCAAGAAGCTCTCGGGAAATTGCGTGTGAAAGGTGGGCACGACTCGCTCGTGATCACGAACAAAGCGGCCTACGTCATGGACGTGGACCGTGGCATGGTGGTGACAGCGGTTGACCGCGATAGCATGGGAGAGAATGTTTTTACGAAGATTGATTCGACGATTTTTATGAATTAAGTAATCACGCTCGAGGAACGGAAGCCACGGGCGCGACGGTAGTAATATTAACGAAATTGTTTGAGTGTAAGGCTGGTCCTTCCCGGAAGCCCTTCTCGCGGTCTGTAGCACCAAGAGAACTCAAACAGGAAGTCTAGGAGGGACGCATGAGTATTCTTTCATCATTTAACATTGGTATCACAGGCTTGAACGCTGCCGGCCAGTCGATGAGTGTCGTGGGTGACAACATCGCCAACGCCGGAACCTTCGGTTTCAAGTCATCGCGTGCAGAGTTCCAGGACACGCTCGCCTCATCCCTGAAGGGCATCGACGGCGGTGACCAGGTCGGATCAGGTACTAAGCTTGCGCACGTCACTCCACAGTGGACGCAAGGTACGATCCAGCGCACACAGTCGATCACGGACCTTGCCATCAACGGCAACGGCTTCTTCCAGGTCGACGCACCATTCGGCAAGGCCTACACCCGTGATGGTTCATTCCACTTCGATAAAGAAGGCTTCATGATCAACGGCGACGGTTACCGCGTAAACGGTTTCCAGCCGGATGCATCCGGCAAAATGACAAACAAACTCGAGCCGATCAAGCTCGGTAGCACGACGATCCCAGCGACGGCGACAGAAGAAGTGAAGATGTCGATGAACCTCGACAGCCGCGAAAACGTCATGCAGTTCGATCCAAAGAATCCAGACAAGACATCGAACTTCAACAACTCAGTCACCGTCTACGACAACGTTGGTACCGCACGCCTCGTCACGATGTACTTCAATAAGACAGCAGACGGCACTTGGGACTACCACGCGATGGTCGATGGTGCTGATGCGCAGAACGGCAAGCCCGGTGAGATGGTTGAGATGGCGACCGGTACTCTGAAGTTCAACGCGAAGGGTGTCCTCGAGGAAGAAATCTCAAAGAACAACTCGTTCAACTTCAACAAGGGTGCGGGCCAGGGCCAAGTCATTGCTTTCGACTTCGGTAAGTCCGTCAAGGAAGGCGGCACCGGCATCGACGCTTCAACGCAGTACGGTTCACGCTCATCAGTGGCCCGTCACAGCCAGAACGGTTCATCCGCGGCAACCCTCGCCTCGATGTCCTTCAATGACGACGGTGTTCTGACAGCAGTTTACGACAACGGTGTTCAGCGCGAACTCGGTCAGATCGCGGTCGCGAAGTTCGAAAACACTGAAGGCCTCTTCAAGACTGGTAAGAACTTGTTCAAAGAAACGCGCAAGTCAGGCCAAGCGGCTATCGGTAAGCCAGGCCTCGACGGTCGCGGTGAAGTTCTCTCGAAGTCGATCGAAATGTCGAACGTTGATATTGCTAACGAGTTCATCGGTCTCATGGGGGCCCAGAGAAACTTCCAGGCCAACACACGTACGATCACAACGAGCGACCAGATGTTGCAGGAAGTTCTGAACATTAAGCGCTAATAGCTAGACTGATATTACTACTGATTTTGAAACATTCCGAAAGGGGCCCTGAACGGGGCCCCCTTTTATTTTGGGAAGCCATTGTCGTTTCAATTCGCCCGTGAAGCCCGAAGCTAAGTTTATCGTTATGGCAGAGAATCGATCGAGGGCGCCTCAAGCTTTCTACTGTTTTCATGCAGATTCATTCTGGCAATGAGTACCGAGACTATAAAAGTCTATGCGCCAGAATGAGACGGGCGAATTGTAACGCTATCAAAATCTTATTCTGCTTTCTAGAACTGACAGAACATCCGAAGCTTTGACGGCGTGCTGGATTTGTCACCACCGCTGAAGTTCAGGACCGTTTCGCCGGCCTCGACGCCGCTCTCTTGGTACTTCGAAAGATCACATGTCATTTCGCCTGAAAGCTTGTCGTTTCCGCGGATAGCAGTGAAGCGCCGCTTAAGGTTCTTCTTCACCGCGTGCGAGGCACTTACCACTTGGGGGATATCTGCGTGGAGCGTGCGACCGTTGTACGGGAGCTTCATCGTGAATTCTTCCATCTGAATAGGATAAGTCACGATACGACCGTCAGGGTACGTCGCTTCGAAGAACCAAAATGGCTTCGGATAGTCGAGTTTCGGTCCTGGGGTCGCGGCCTGGGCAACAGAGGCGAATGCAAGGCTCAAGAGCAAAGTCTTCAACATGATGAAATCCTTCCAAAGTTTGTCATTTCAATTTAAGAAACAGGGCGCCAATCGACAAGCGTTTTTGTCCTAGCCGTCGTTCCCAATGGCCTCCACCGGGCACGCCGCCAGCGCATTTTCAGCTTCTTTGATGTCTTCCGGGGTGGTCGGCTGGAGCTTGACGTAGGCATGACCTTCATCGTCATTCATGGCAAAAAAACGTGGAGCTTCAACACAACAGGCGTCGCATGCGATGCACTGGTCATCGACGTAGTACTTACCGCTGAGATTTTGTGCAAATTTGTGTTTTTTATCGGCCACTGGTTACTCCTTAAAAAAAGCGCCCCCGGAGGGGCGCCTTATTTTTACAGGAGAGCAGGGTTGGTGACAACTTTGGCGTTGCTGGTTAATTCTTTGACGAGATCATCGCGGACCTTACGGCCAAAGACCTGGGACTGGGCCTGGATTTCGGTCTTTAGCTGTGCCGAGACTTTTCCAGCGACATCTGTGGTGGATTTGCCGCCCACGCGGACGAGAAACAGTGCGCCAGGCGTTGAGAAATCGAGGATTTCTCCTTCGCTCGCCTTGAACAGGCGCGCCCCTTCATCGGCGGTTAAGGCATGAGGACCCACGCTTAAATCATATTGATTGACCTCTGTCCCAGGGAAGTGGGTTAGGTTTAAGCGCTTTTTGTCGGCTTCAATCGCCTTGATGTCGTTTGACGCAAGCAACTGCTGAAGACGCGCCTTGGTATCAGTCATGATCTTGTCCAGATCCTGGCTTTTGCGCTTTTGGAGAGCAATCGTCGCAAGTTCGACTTTAACCTGGTCGAGGGTCTTGGTTTCCTCGCCTTTTTTTCCCTCTACCAGAATCCAGTGATAGCCGAAGGAGCTCTTGATGGGGCCTACGATGTCGCCGATCTTGTTTTCGAAAGCAGCTTTCTCAAACTCCGGAACCATGCGACCTTTGCTGAACCAGCCGAGGTCCCCGCCGTTGGCCTTGCCTGACGGGTCTTCCGTGAGTGCCTTCGCTTTTTCGGCGAAGTTCTTCGACGTGAGTGTTCCCGCTAGCTTATCGGCTTTCGCCTTCGCAGCGGCTTCTTCCTCTGGGGTTTTGGCGGCGAACAAGATGTGGCGCGCCTTCACTTCTTCGGGCTTATTGTATTTCGCGAAGTTTTCTTGATACAGCTCCTCGAGAAGCTTTTTGTTTTCAGCTTGGCCTGCGAACTCCGTCGCCTCGGCGGTGCTGACTTCGATCAAGTTAATAAGATCGGGACGCTCGACCCGAATAGCGTTGGCCTGGACTCCGTTAAGCTTGAAGCTCAAAATGTCTCGAGCGAGACCCTCGGACACAACTTGAGTCGTGAGCATTTGTTCGATCTTGCGCGTTGTAACGTCAAAACCAATCATTTCTTCAAACTGCGCCGGCGTGTACTGGTTCTGCGTCAAGAGGTTGCGGTAGAGACTGACGTCGAATTTTCCGTCGCGCTGGAAGTAAGGGAGTTTCTTGATCTCTTCCTTGAGCTCGACCTCAGAGAGGTTCAAGCCGTTTTTGAGGCCGTAAGAGAGGAGCAGCTTGGTCTGAATCAGTTGACCCAAGACCGTGTCCTTGATGCCCATCTGCTCAATTTGTTGCGGCGTGAGCTGGTTGCCCATCATCTGATTAAAAAACTCAACTTGCTGAGATAAGCGCATGTTGAACTCGCGGGGAGTGATCGAGAGTCCATCCACCGATGCGACGTCCTGCGGTGAAGCGGAGCCCATGTTCTGGTAGTCCCCGAAGAGGAAACTCACGATGATGAGCATGAAAACAAGACTAAGAATAAACGTTGCGGCTTTGCTCGCAAATGACTGGGTCATATCTTCTCCTAAGGTTGCGGACCCGAACATTCTAACGGTACGAAGCTTCTGAGGTCAAAGAAGATTCCATCATTGGCAAGGCGTCTCGGAGCGCGTTAACCTTGGGAGGATCTTTTTCACCCGAGGTAATCTTTGAGACGGATGGTTTCCGAGTCTTCGAAAGTTAAAATCATAAACAATCTGTTTGTGCTGGTGCTTGCCGTCTATGGCCTCTCGCAGAAACGCTTCGACCTTGAGGAGATGACGCTCTTTCAGCGCCTGGTGGTGGAAGTCGTCGCCCCGGTGCAAAAGGGCCTTACGCAATCGCGCCTGGAGCTCGACAACTTGGTGAACAACTACGTGCGGATCGTGAACACCAGTAAGGAGAACGAATTCTTGCGGCAGAAGATCGAGCGCCTCGAGAGTGATCTCTTCCAGATGGAAGAGATTCGACGCGAGAACTTTCGCCTCAAGCAGATGCTCAATTACTCGGAAGACATCGGCCAGGAAAAGATCCTCGCCCAGGTGATCGGCTGGGACTCTGCAAACCAATTCAAGGTTCTGCGCTTGAATCGTGGATCTAACGACGGCATTAAGCTCATGTCTCCGGTCATTACGCACCTGGGGCTAGTGGGCTACATCTATCGCATCGGTGCGAATTACGCCGACGTGCTGACCATCCTCGATCCGAACAACCGCGTCGACGCGCTCAGCGAACGCACCCGCACGCACGGGATCGTGGAGGGCGTCTTCAACTACCGTTGCGCTCTGAAATACGTCTCTCGCACTGAACCGATCGAGGTTGGTGATAAGCTCATGACAGCTGGGGTCGGTGGGATCTATCCCAAGGGTATTAAGGTCGGCATGATCACGGACATCGACCGCGAAACGTCTGGCATGACGCTCGGGGTGGAGATCACGCCGTCGGTGGACTTCCGGAAGCTCGAAGAGGTCATCGTCATTCTGCCGCGTGCGCCCGTCACGGCGCAGGCGGAACTGCCGGCGAGCACGACACAAGGAAAGGGCAACTAGCATGCAACCACGTCTATCTCGACTGATTCTTTCAACGCTCGTCACACTGGCGATTCTCGTGGCCCTTGAGATCGCGACCTCGGCACTCCTGCCGGCGCTGGGCTGGCGCGATTACCGATTGGCGTTCAACGTCGTTATCATTCTCTTCATGGCGCTCAAGGTGACCACACCACTTCTGCCCTGGTTTGTCGTCTCGCTGCAGTTGGTGCACTCGGCGTTTTCCATGGAGGGCTGGGCCCTCGGCACGCTCGTGGGGATCTTCGTCTCTCTTATCGCGAGCTACCTCAAAGAAGTGCTCCAGTTCTCGAGCGCCATCGCGACCATCATCACCGTGCAGCTGTTTCAGATTGTCTGGTACCTCGGAACGGTCTCTATCATCTGCTTGAAGATCGGGAGCTTTGAGAAGTTTGGCCTTCTCTTCGGCAACGCCATTCCGAGCACCTTCCTCTTGTCTTTGATCTCGCCACTGCTGTTTAACCTTCTGGATAAAGTCTGGGCCGTAGAGAATGAAGTCGGCCGCTCGGGCGTGGAAATATAAACAATGTTTGGCGAAGAAGAACTCGTTAAAGTCCATAAAGTCCGAGCGGGGATGATCACCAACATCTTCTTCGCTGCCTTTGGCTTGCTGCTGGCACGCCTCTGGTATCTTCAGGTCTACAAGGGCGAGCAGCTCCATCAATTCTCCATCCAAAACCGGCTCCGAAAGGAAGTCGTCTGGGCACCACGCGGCCTCATTCACAGTCGCGACGACCAACTGCTGGTCGACAACATTCCGCGCTACGACGCTATCATCACGCCCCAGTACCTGATCGACCGCGAAGCGACGCTCGAGCGCTTGCACCAGATCCTAGGCCTCGAACCGGGGACCATCGAAAAAGTCCTCAAGAAAAATTCGAACCAAGCGACCTATCGCCCGATTACGGTGAAGAAGAACATTAACTTCGACGAACTGGCGCAGATCGAGAGCCTCAACGCCGAACTCCCGGGTGTGAGTGTTGAGACCTTCATTTCTCGCGAGTACAAAGACAAAGACGTCGGCGCGCACCTGCTCGGCTACATCTCCGAGATCAGCCAGCAGCAGTTGCCGAAGTTCCGCAAACGCGACGGCATGGACTACCGCCTGGGTGACTTCATTGGCCAGTTCGGGATCGAGGAGCAGCTCGACAAGTACCTTCGCGGAAACAACGGTCACGAGTTCGTTGAAGTCGATGCCCGCGGTCGCCGCAAGCGCTACATCAACACGGATAATCTTTTCAAAGGGATCGAGGACGAGAAACCGGTTCAGGGGATGAACGTCAAGCTCACCATCGATCGCGACATGCAGCTCGCCGCTTACCAGGCGCTCGAAGGGAAGGTTGGTAGCGTGATCGCCATCGACATCGAGTCCGGAGAAGTTCTGGCGATGGTCTCACGCCCTGCCTTCGACCCCTCGCAGTTTTCCCGCGGCCTCACCTCCGAGTACTGGCGCAGTCTGACGGAGAACACGCAGAATCCGCTGCGAGATCGCAACATCCAAGAGCACTACTCGCCCGGTTCGACGTTCAAGGCCATCACCGGCATCGCGGCCTTCGAAGAAGGTGTGGTTGACGAGAACACAGACGTGTTCTGCTCTGGTAACATGCGCTTCGGGCGCAAGGTCTACCACTGCTGGAAGAAAGAGGGCCACGGCTCGACGACGCTTCCGAAGGCGATCCGCGAGAGTTGCAACATGTACTTCCAGCGCGCGGCCATGAAAATGGACATCGACACGATCGCCAAGTACGCCAACATGTTTGGCCTCGGCAAGCGCACGGGCATCTCGCTCCCGCGCGAAGTCTCGGGCCTCATTCCTACTGCGGCCTGGAAGAAGAAGCGCACTGGCCAAGAGTGGCAGCCGGGCGAGACGCTCTCGTGTGCCATCGGTCAGTCCTATGTTCTTGCGAGTACCATCCAGATGGCCCAGGCCTACGGGGCCATCGCCAATGGCGGTAAGATCTACCGGCCCTACGTCGTGAAGGACATCTACAATCCGAAGGGCGAACTGATCAAGACCTTCACGCCCGAACTCCTCAGTGACTTTAAGCTCAAGAACGAAAAGACCCTTAAGTACGTGCGCGAGGGCCTCTTTCAGGTCGTGAATAACCCCAAGGGCACAGCGTTCTACCGCCGCGGGAAAGGCATTCTCATGGCGGGGAAGACCGGGACCTCACAGGTCATCCGGGCCGCCGCCGACAAGGTTTATCAGAAGTGTGAGCAGATGGATTATGACTATCGCCACCACGGCGTCTTCGTCGGGTTCGCGCCCTACGACAACCCGAAGATCGCTGCAGCGGCGCTGGTCGAGCACGGGTGCCACGGATCTTCTGCTGCCACACCTGTGGTCGAGGCGATCACCAGCATTTACATGCAGAAGTACCACCCGGCCGCGTACTTGAAGAACCTCGAGAAAGACAAAGAAATCAGTGCCCAGTGGGTCAAGAGCCTGAAGCCTCAAGCTCCGAGCAACGAAGAAGAGTAGGACTATGTACGACACGATCATGCAGTACCTCAAGCGCTACGACTTCACCTTCATCGGAAGCTTCTTCGCGATCTTCCTCATCGGCGTCTTGAACCTCTACTCCGCAACTCACGCGCAGACGCACGAGGGCCTCGGCGAGCTCTACCGCTCGCAGATCCTCTGGTGGCTCTTGGCCACGGGTGTCGCCGTCGTGGTGAGCATCGTTTTCAATCCCAAGACCTTCGAGCGCGTGTCGTACTTCGCCTACGGCGTGACCTTCTTCCTGCTTATTCTGGTGATGATCATGGGTGACGTCGGGATGGGGGCGCAGCGCTGGCTGAACCTGGGACCGATCCGCATGCAGCCCTCGGAGTTCA
>JBKHVY010000058.1:0-12272 GCA_046569805.1 Bacteriovoracia bacterium
TAAGAACGAAGTAATCTTTCCGGCGTGCAACGTCGACGCTTTAATCAGAGTCGCGGTGTGTGCAGAGCTCACGTTAAAGACCAGGGGCTCACGGACCGCGTCTCGGAGCAGGCGCTGGTTACGCGTCGGGACCGTCGTGTCGCTCGTCGCGATGAACATGTAGAGAGAGCCTGGAGCGATGTTGCCGGCGACGGCCACGGGGTCGTTCGTGATACTCTTACGGAGGAGGTCCTCGTATGACATCGAGTCGATCAGACCGAAGTTTCGAATGCGTGCGTTCCGCTGGGCGACCACGGACTCCTGGTCACTCGTCGCAAGGACTGATGGGACGTCCCCGCCACTAGCAACGATCACGGTCGCACTGATCCGCGGCTCGGAGCCGGCGACGAAGGCGGAGAACATGCCACCGAGACTCATTCCCAAGAGACCGTAGTTCAAGCGCACTCCGGCCTCACGATCAAGCGTAGTAATTAACTGCCGGACTCCTCCCAGGGCGCGGTCGTAGGACTCGTCGTGAACTCGCAGGTCACTCACATCACGCTCTCGGGAGACCTCCCGAACGACCTGGATGATGTACGCGGCCATACCATTGGCACAGAAGCGCGCCGCCATCCGTCGGTCGAGAATCGTTTCCCCAACAATCGGTGGTAGGACGAAAACCACTGGTGCGTTCTTTGTCCGAGGCACGTACATCTTGGTAGAAATTTTCCAGTCGGTCTTATCGACAGGATCAACCGCATCGAAGGTGCGAGTTTCACCCGTACACTGCGCGAACGCGGGAAGAGAAACGAGACTGAGTGCCGTGAGAAGAATTAGTTTTTTCATGTGCCCCTTTATAGCCCTTCGATTGCCCGAGACACAAATTACAAAGCTTGAACGGCCACGGAATGTAATTTCTTGGCCTAAAAGATTGTATTTTTTTCCCAGGAGAGCTAATTAAAGTCATGCAGCGACTTCAACCAGATACCTCGATCCTCGAGCAATATAAGGGCCTTAAGCTTACCGACGCCGGCGACGACTGCTTCGTCGCTGATTCGGATCGAGTGGTCATGAAACTCCTCGAGAGCGACCTCGAGGTCTTGTCCGTCTTGGCGACCGCCGACTGGTATGCTGATAACGCTGATGCGCTCGCACGCCTTAGGCTTCCTGTCTGCTACGAGGCACCGCTTGCGACCATGCAATCCATCGTCGGCTACGGTCTTCACCATGGAGTCATGGCCCGCGCACGCAGGCCCAAAGACGTTCCGCTCGAGGATCTCCTCGATGGACCCATCCTGGTGATGGATGGGATCGCGAAGACTGATAACGTGGGCGCGGTTATCCGCAACGCCGCCGCTTTTGGCTTCAAACATATTCTAATCGACCATCGGACCTGCCACCCCTTTCAGCGTCGGGCGGTGCGCACCTCCATGGGGAACGTGTATGGCATGAAGGTCCACCAGACCCGCGACCTTCCCGCCGCGCTTCGATTCCTGAAATCTAAGGGCGTTCAGGTTATTGGCTTCGAAAATCGCCCCCAGGCCTTGGACCTCCATCAGATCAAGTTTCGAAAGCCCCTGGCCCTCATCATCGGTTCCGAGGCGACGGGAATGTCACCGGAAGTCACTGCGGAAGTCACGGATCTGGCCCGGATCCCGATCGATCCCGAGGTCTACGCCCTTAACGCAGCCTGCGCCTCGGCCGTGGCCCTCTACGCCGCGCGGATGGCATTGTAAAAAATACTCTTAGAGAGCTCTGCGGGCAAAGCCTGGCCTAGAATACGCCAGAGGTTTTTCATGCGTCGCTTTTTCTGCCTAATCGGTTTATTACTGCTCGCTGCGTGTGCCCAAGAGCCCGCCCGTCGAGCCGTAAAAGTTGTCACGCTCAGCACCGCCGACATGGATGCGCTGATGGCGCAGCAGTCGCTCGACTGCGCTGAGGACTCGTGCCCAGATGCCGTCGCACGACTTTTCGTCGTCAACTTCCAAGATGCTTCGAAGAGCACCCTTTGCACCGGAACCCTCGTCGGACCTCGTTTGTTACTCACCAACTCTCACTGCCTCGAAAACGGAAGCCTGACGCAAACCTGCCAGGGGTTCTACGCCGTCTTCAATACCAAGAGTAAGGGCCACGAGGTCGCTCGCTGTGCGAGCATTCGCTATCGCCATAACTTCACGACCAAGGGAACTAAACTCTCCGCGCGAGACTACGCGCTGGTAGAGCTCGATCGCGACGTCCACGCCGAAATCCCAGGCCTTGACCGCGCAGGGTTTACCCCGGGAGAGGCTGTCTTTCCCTTCGTTGTGGATCACATCAACATCCAGCGGGCCCGCATCGTGCGGCTTGAGTGCAGCGCCAGCGATGAGACACGAAACGGCCGCGATTTCGTACTCAAGCGCTGTCCCGCGATTGGCGGCAACTCCGGATCACCGATCATGAACGACCGCGGTGAGGTTGCGGGTGTACTTTACGCGGCCCAAGACACAACGGTTAGTGAAGTCACCGATCTGCCGATGCGTATCGAAGCCGAAACGATCTCTCTAGGATTTCCGATGAACAGGGTTCTCGAAGACCTCGATCCCTGGCTCTAACTAATACCCAAGGATATCTACGTAGGTTGTGCCCTTGGCGAGTGCAGAGGATGACTTCGCACGCTGACCTTTGATCATGATCTTCTTCTCGTTGAACAGTTCCTTGAGGGCCGCACGAGAGATCTCTTTGAGCTTCGGATTTTCGTTCTGCTCTCTCAGGGCGTGCAAGAGGGTGTTGTCCATGCGCGACTCCGGAAACTCCAGGGTGAGGGCAATCCGAAAGGCGTTGGGGACGAGGGCCGGAACTGAGTCAGTCATAACGATCCTAGGTAAAAATCAAAAGCGTGAGACATCAATAGACAAATCTCCCCAGAATGCCAATCCCAGACTCTGAGTCCGGCAGAAGTTACTCAGTGGCAAATTCTTCCGCTAAATTGAGCCGACGGCTCAACCTCTATCCAGGAAAAACCAAATAATCTCAACATCTTGCGCTTGAAAAAATAAGTCTATCTTGTGTTACTTGCAGCAGCGGAAAAGGAGTTTTTTTAAACTCGGCTTAGCGATCTAATAGAAGGAGATCAACACATTTGCAGCCTCCAAGGATGGACCATGCGCTACTCCCTCTTTTTCGTGCTCGTCACTCTCCTCGCCTTTGGTTGCGGTAACCCGCACCTCAAGAGTGAGTCCTTGATCCGCGACACTCAAGGAGTCACCCCCGGCGACGGCGGGGATCTCGTCGTAACCAACGCCGACGGAAACCGCGAGTTCTCCATTGTCACCGCTGATCCCGCGAGTAACGGAACCCTCGAGCTCGTCAACCGCGGAGACCTCGACTACACGTTCAGCGCTGAGTTCGCATCCGGAGCGAACTTCCGGTGGAACGGCGGAAGCTACCCGGGCGTCTCCGGTAGCTGCTCCCAGACTCAAGGGCCCGGCACTCGCTGCACCTTCGACATCGAATTCTTCGCGGAGGCCCCAGGTATCTACACGGACAACCTGATCCTCACCTACGCACCCACCGCGAGCCCCGCGCTCACGAGACGCGTTTTGATTCCTTTGCGAGGCGAGCGCATAGCGGACAATGTCCTTGCTTTGAACCTCAGCAGCCTCAATGGCGACCCCGCACTGGAGCTCGAGACTGTAACGAATCTCGCGTCTGGATTCGTGAACCAATACAATCCAAACTCTAGCGAAGTAATTACGCAGTATCGATTAAACGATGGAACGCACTTCCGTCTCGGAGCGAGCGGAACCTGTACTGGCACTCAAGCGGCCAACGATACATGCTCCCTCGAAATAGTTTTTAGCGCCAACAGCGAGGGCCGCTACACCGACGCCCTCGTCGTCACATACGCTCTCAAGGCTTCGCCAGCACAGACGCGAGAAGTCCGCCTCGCGCTCACTGGCCACAGACGCTCGAGCACGACACCGCCCCCGATCGGCTGCGGAGAATCCCGCTCAATCGTAATGCCGAAACTCTCTACCGTGAGCCACTCCGGAATCACCTTCCCTTACCTCGATGCCGTCCCGGAGCAGAACATTCGTCTCGAAAAACTCCATGGCACACAGACCAACTCGCGAGTGATCCTATTGAACCGGCGCACTGTTCGTAATGCCCAGGTGTACGTCTCCTATGACGTTCCTGCGGTCGAGGGAGAAATCACCGATATCTTCATGAACGTCGACGTCTCGAAGGTCATCCGCGACGACTACCCGAACTCGGAATCGTTGTGCCTTTCGACCACGGGCCTCAAGACCTGTTCTGGCCGTGAGTTCTCCGTCACAAGCTGGAAAGAACTCCGCAACCCGTCCTTCTGGACTTCTTACGCAAGTCCGGTGAACACGACCTACCAGGACGAGTTCGCCAAGGGCCTCGCTCGCTGTGGCCGCTTTCTGTGCTACTCGATGGAGAAGAACTTCTCGGCCAAGGACCTCTTCGAGCTCAACGCCGATCAACTCGCGAGTCTGAAGGGCAAACCGCTCCACCTCATCTTCTCCGACGACACGCGCCTGAAGAAGATCCCGACGCTCACGATAATCGTAAAGAAGCCCGACGGCTGTCGCCAGGAGTAACCCGTGAAACGACTCATTCTTGGCCTCCTCGCGCTCCCCGTCGCCGGCACTGCCTGGGCCCTTGACCTCAAGGGCCACCAGTTCACCGATAGCTACCGCTACTCCGTCCTCGAGGACACGAACTCCGAGCGCTTCGCGGGCAAGGACCTCTGGCTCGCGAGCCTCGCGCACGTGAACTCTCCCTTCTACTACGTCGATAGCACCGGGCGCTCCATCGACCGCGACATCATCGAGTACAACGACGTCCTCACCCTCGGCTACACCCGCTACGTCTCTTCGGCGCTCGCCCTCGGCGTCGACGCCGTGGCCGTGAGTAACCGCGTCTTCGGCAAGGCCTACAGCTCGCTCGGCGACGTGAACCTGCGCGCGAAGTACCGGCTGACCGCTCCCGCGGCCCTGTGGAACTTTTCGCTGAACCCGTACCTCACGCTCCCGACCGGCAAGGACGAGAACTTCACCACCGCCGAGGGCATTGCCGCCGGCGTGCGCCTGGTGACCGAGCGCCACTGGAACCGGTGGCACGTCCTCGCCTCGCTCGGCTACGCCCACGCGCCGGACGCCCGCTACCTGATCGTCGACCAGACGAACCTCGCCCTGACCCAGCTGGGAGTGTCCTACGACCTCACGGACCGCTGGAACGTGAACGCCGAAGTGGTGCGCAACTTCACGCTCGCCTCCGACGAAGACCAGAACGAGGGCGACTACTTCCTGACGCTTAAGCACAAGACCACCAAGCGCCTCGCGCTCTACGCGGGCCTGGGCCTTGCCGGCGTGGAGGAGATCGAGCGCAACCACTACACCGCCTTCGTGGGCCTCAAGTTCCACGAGGAGGCGCCCACGGCAGCCCCCGGCGCCGTCGCCACGACTCCCCCGCCGATCGATCCGGAGCTCCTGAAGCGCGTGCCGAAGTCGCGCAAGGACGAAGAGCAGTTCGGGCGCCTGAGCCAGATGGAGGACGTCTTCTTCGGGAACAACAGCTTCGTGATCCTCGACAAGGAAAAAGAAAAGCTCCTCGAGCTCGCGCGCCGCTACCGCGCGAACCCCGCGCAGTTCAACAAGGTCGTGATCGAAGGCTTCGCGAGCACGCGCGGGAACAAGATCCTGAACGAGCGCCTCGCGCTCGACCGGACGAAGCAGGCCTTCAACATCCTCAAGGGCGAAGGGATCCCCGAGCTCAAGATGAGCATCGTCAGCTACGGTGATTATCTCGCGGTGGAGAAGGAAGAGTGGAAGAACCGGAAGGTGCAGTTCCGAGTCTACAAGCAGTAAAGACTAATGGCAGTACTAAGAAAAATTTCCTATCACTTTTTTTCGGGAATTTCTCTTTTACTGCTCCTTCTATTCCTTCTTTTCTTTGACGGAGTTTCGCTCTACCTCTCGATTCATCCTATATTGCACTGGCTGGTTTTATTCCTCAGTCCATGTCTCCTAATGCCCATAACACTTCCCTGGCTGAGAGGAACGCCAATCATAAAAGTTCTTAAGCATCTCGCGTCCTCTTCTGCATTAATTTTGATGTTTGCGACGTCATCGCACTTGATGCACGAAAGCAGTTCGACCAAGCAATTCGAATATCGGTACTGGAACTCTTCTAAGATTCTAAGTCCTCTGACTCAGAATGCCTTGTCGCAGGCGATCGCTGCCGAACTGGTTAGTCTTTTCCCTTACTCAACTCAGTACATATTTCTTAATGCCGAGGAGGCAACTCGAGTCTTTCGGATCCGCGAAGCCCTCAAGAGTGATGACGCCGTAAATAATTTCTGCAAGGATTCTCGACGCTCGGATTGCTTCATACGCATCTATCAACAAGTGCATCAGCAAACCCCATTCGACATTACAGGACACATCCTTTCGACATCTGTGGCAGCGCACTACCTCTTTGAGGAAAAGAAAAAAGATGACACGAGTGCGGAGATTGATTCCGCGATACGGCTCTGCTCTTTTTTAGGGCTCGCCTTAGCCAACGTCGAGCGATCTAAGTCAGGCCCGATCCTTAACGAATTCCCTAGGGAAGCCCTCGACAAGCTTTCCGAAGAAACGCAGCAGAGACTTCGTAAAAAGGATTCAGAAGCAAGTTCGCCCGTTGAGGAGGCCTACCTGTTACTTCAAGTTCATCAGGAGACTGTTCAGAAGTTTGAAAGCTTACTAAGAACAAAACTGACTGACATAAAAGCAGAGTCTATTAAAAAGTTAAAGAAATCGAAACTCACTCCGGAAGAGAAAAAATCACTACTCAAGAGAATTGAGGAAGTCTAAAAGTAAGCACATCATGCTTCGGTTCGAGGCTCGCAAAGACAGGAGTATAAAAGGGTGAGTCTTCGTAATGAAATACGTCTAAAGAAAGAACTTAAAAAATGGTGCCCAGGAAAGGACTTGAACCTTCATGCCTTGCGGCACACGACCCTGAATCGTGCGTGTCTACCAATTTCACCACCTGGGCCTACAGGAAAGAAAAGATGGTGCCCGGTGAGGGACTCGAACCCCCACGATCACTCACTAGATCCTAAGTCTAGCGTGTCTACCAATTCCACCAACCGGGCCAACCGGCAGTCAGAATAGAGTTTCAGGGAGATTTAGGCAAGAGCTATGCCGCTTTTTGGCCCGGGGCGGCAGGCTTGGCCTTCTCGAGGTCTTTCTTGAGTTTCTCCACCATATTTTTGAGTGCGGTGTTTTCCGCTCGGGCCTTATTGATCTCTTTTTTCGACTCACCTAACTGGTTAGTCGCCGCAGCGAAATCAGAGGAAAGCTTCTTAACCGTAGATTCCATTTGGGCCATTTTCTTCACGTTCGGGTCGTTCGGGCCACCCACGGCAGACTTGGCGAGCATGCCCGTTAGCTCAGTGACCTTGGCCTCGAGGTCTTTGATGGTGAGCTCATACTTGCTGGCTTTTTGCTGTTGAGACTTTAACTCGCCCTGCAGAGCAGCAAGCTCTTTATCGTGAGTTTCATTTTTTACAGGTCCCGTCGCTATCACGGGCCCACTGGTAGAAAGGGCAGATTTTAGCGCTTCTTCCAGACGTTTCTTCTCCCCTCTCAAGCGAGCGAGCTCCGCCTGGTCCAGCTCGATGCGGCTCTTGAGCTTCGTGGCGTCTTTCTGGGCCACCTGAAGTGCGACTTCCGCCCGCTGCTTATCCAGGGTCACTTTGCGAATGTCGTCTTCCTTGTTCGCTGTCCCTGTACCGGCCTGCTTCTCCATGTTGCTTGCCATGGACGTAAGTTTGTTTTTGTACACCTCAACTAAGCGCGTGAGCGATTGCTTCTCCTGTTCGAGAGTCCGGAGCTTCTGAATCTGTCCTTGCTGCTGCGAGGCTGCCTGAGAACTAATGAGCTCCGTCATCTTTGCCGTGAGCCCCTGAATCTCTTTATCCTTTTTCGCCATCACAATCGTTAGGCTGTCTTTTACTTTCTGAACCACGAGATCGCGCGACTTGAGGGCACGGTTTGCCTTCTCAATTTCCTGGGCGAAGATCGCTTCCTTCTGGAGCATCTCGATCTTCGTCTTCTTGATCTCCTGCTCGGCGGTGCGCGCTGCTTGAATAATCTGCTGCTCACGCTGAAGCGCCTCTTTCAAGCGCTCCGTGTTCTCCGGATCAATCTCTTTACCCGCTGCGAGATCCTGAATGATCTGGATCTTCTGCTCGACCGGAATGATCTCTTCTTTGATCTCGTCGACTTTCGAACGAGCTTCGAGCGTCGCGGCTTTGGTCTTCTGTTCGATGTCGTAGAGCTGCGAGCGGGCGTCCTTGAGGACTCGGATTTCCGTCATCGCGGCATCAAGCTGCGCCTTGGACTTACTAAAGTCTGCCTCCACCCGGCGGAGCCGCTCCACTAAGATCGCGGTCGCAGCATCCGCCTGCTCGCCGACCGCTGACGCCTCTGCTGCGGGTGCGGAGAACAGGCGCTGGAGCACTTGCTCCCCTTCGATCTTTTTAACTTCGTTGCTCGATCCCTCGACCAACGTTCTAATCTTCTCTTCCGACTCATCGAGAGTCCCGGAAAGCGCTTTGATCAGGACATCGTGGGAAACATCTTTTTGTGTGGCAACCGTTGCTTTGACGGTATCTTTGACCACTGACCGAAGGAGCTTTTCCTGCTCTTCGGCAGTGATAATGCCCGCCACCTCTTCGGGCGTCTTGCCGGGATAGAGCTGGTTCATCCGCGTCTGGAGTTCCTGCTGGAACGCCGTCCGGAACTGGTAGTCCGGGAGCTCCGGGAGAATGCTCGCAGGAATCGTGAATGTTTCGTCGATGGAGACGATGCCTTCGATGAGCTTCGGGAGTTCGGACTGCGTGAAGAGCTGGAGGTCGCTTGCCGTGAGACGATCGAGGGTCTGGCCCATCTTCGCGGCGAAACGCTCGAGGCCATGGCGCAGCTTCGCAGGCGCCACGGATTGCACGAGACCAGTCTTCACCTTCCAGTCTCCGCGCACCTCGTCGCCGAGCCCCTGGCTCACTTTCGTGATGAAGTCATCGACCTTCATCGGCGTCCCCTTGATCACCTGGTCTTCGACCTCGGCGTCGATGCTACCGGTGACCCGCGAGATGAGCTCCGCTCGCGCACGCTCGCCTTTAACGACGATGCCCGCGTCGGCGTCTCCGTCTTTGCCGCTGACGACAACGGGGACGTCGGGAACTTCTGTCCCACCTTTTACGAGTTGCGCGAGGTCCGCGGCATCGAGCGCCCCAGAGACTTTCTCCGATACGCTTGTCGCAAAACTATCGTCGAGGACTTTCTGGAACCCCTCATCGTGCTTGAGGTCTCCGCGCACTCGCTCGATCTGCTTCCCGTAGGCCTCGGAGACGTTGTTCTTTCGAACCCTCTCGATCAAGTGCTGAACGTCGACGTCGACGAGGTTCGCCACCTCCGCCGAGTCGTAGAACTCCGTGAGGAGATCCAGCATCTGCGATTCCGTGACCTCGGCGATCTCTTTGCTGGGATACCGCTCCTTCCACTGGTCGATGACAAACGCCACGAGCTGCTTCGCGAGATCAGGGTGATCTTTAAGGTAGCCCCCGTGACCTGCTTCCGGCATCACCATCTCGAGTAAGTGACCCGGCAGAGGCTTGTCTCTAAGACTGTCCGCAGCGACCTGGGCCTGGGACGCCGTTGTCGGTGGGAGAAACTTTAGACGCTCCTCAATCTGGCGCTCAATCTGCGAGGTCGTATAGACGTGATTGATCATGAGACCCGAAAAGCGGATGGTCCGGCCCGACTTGTTTTGCCACAGGCCAGTGATGACAAGCTTCGCAGCACTTTGGATGTACTGGATCTCCGTGAAATCAGCGCTACTCGCGCAGATCGCCAGGAGGTAGCGCAGAGGATCCTGACCGTTGGCTTGGCCGAAACTATCCATCAGATACTCAGCAACGTAGTTTTTCACCGGCAAGTGAATCTGCACCACTGTGTCGGTACCGGTGTGGCCACAGTCGAGTTCAATCGGAAGCGCAGCGATTCCGGCCTGCTTGAGGTACACGAGGTAGTAGATAGCGTGGTCGATGAACGTTCGGACGTTAACGACAGCACCATTCCGTGCGTGCACGAACTGAGTCACACGATCCAGGTCGGCGCCCATGCGCAAGTGGTTCATGACCTTGACGCTCATGCCCTCTTTGACGCTCGGAAAGTTTTCCGACAACTGGATGCTCGCCTGGCCTCGGAAGAACTTCTCGAGGTTCACCTGACCCATCGGCTGGCCCAACCACTTTTGGTCGACGATCATGCGGCCGTTATTTGTGATGAACGACGGCAGATCTTTAACTGCGGAGAGGGCAACGATACGGATGTCATTCTCGATGGTTGAGAACATCCGGTTCATGGCGTGAAAATCTTGGTCCCCGTGAGCGAGGATGTGCGTGATCTCCATGTTCATCTCGAACTCTGCGAGGGTCACGAGCTTCGCCTTAGACGCTTCAAGGAAGTCGAGGAGTTCCTGAGAGACGTCGCCGGAGTGCTGGAGTATGAGGAGTGGCCGGGCAGCGATCATGCGACGGCCTCCGGTACTTTTTGAACCTGGAACCACGCCTTGATTTTAAGCATGATCCCCTGGACCGGTAATCCCTCGACGGGATTCGCGAAGTAGCGACTCCAGAGGTGACCAAAGCTCGAGCGGAGGTCCTCTTCGAGCATCTCCTCGCGGTAGTCGACCATGCTGTCGGCGAGCACCATCAACGTTTCCCAGTCTGCGAGGACAGAGAACGTCATGCCTTCGGGGAACCCGGTGCCGTCGGATTTCTCGTGGTGATGAAGGATACTCGTCAGAAGCTCGGGGAATGCAAATTTTTTCTCTACCAGTGTGCGAGCGCGGTCGAATCCAAAGCGCGGGTGCTCGAGGAACAACCGCAGTTCTTGGTCCGAGGCGTTGCGATCTTTCAAGAGCTGATCGCCCGCACCGGGCCGGTGCTTCTCCGCTTGGCAAGCGAGCGCAACCCAGTACGAGAACTCGTCAGACGAGAGGCCAAGGTCCAGCAACCAGCCCGTATGGTACACGTCCCTGAGGAAAGTCGGCTCTTCGTAGCCCAGGGCCACCGCCATCAAAACGGCCAGGGCCGAAACCAAGAGCCCGCGGCGATAGAGCACGACGTGCTTCGCTTGATATTCGGCGATCAGGCTCGCGTCGACAGGAAACAAGGTGTAACAGACGAACGCCAGGTCGAGGAGACTGAGTCCTCCTTCGGGACGCAGGCCTGCGCGAAGAGCAACGATGAAGGATTCGCGCGTCTGGAGAATCTCATCTGGGTCCAAGGCCTGCGCCCAGGCCCGGTAAAGCTGCACGAGCTCCTGGACACGCTTGAGATCAATCGCAGGAGTCCACAAGAGGTTCGGCGACGTCACGAACTTCGCCTTCCACGACTCTTCAAGAAAATCACCGGCACGCTTGAGCCGAAGACTGCGACCACTTTCGGTTTTGAGATACACATCACCCGGCGCGATCTTCCAGCGCGCGAGCACGTCACCCGGCAACGGGTGCTTGAGAACTCCCACAGCGGAAGTTTTCGGGTTGATATGTTTTGAGATCGACACGATGTCTGCTCTCCTTCTCTTTCTACCGTTTCGGAAAAAAACTAATAAATTCGAGGAAAAGATGAACACTTGAGAGACACACTTTGGTACTCGCGCCGCGACGGTGGACGCGCGAGACGCGGGCGCCTATGATTAAGGAAAAATGCTTCGAGGGTTCGCGATGGGTGCTTTAGATTCGCTTGTGATTGGCTGCTACATACTCCTGATTTTTTATCTCGCATGGAGAGCGAGCGGCGGAAAACTCAAGCAGACAGTGACACCGGAGCGCCAGTATCTTGCCGATCGCAGCCTGACATTTACTGAATCAATTTGCTCCATTATTGCCACCGAAGTCTCCGCCCTCACCTTCCTCGGGATCCCCGCATTTGCTTTTAACCAGAACTTCAGCTTCGTGCAGATCTACTTCGGTGCCATCCTCGGGCGCCTGCTTGTCGCCGCATTTTTCCTACCGAAGATCTACGGCAAGGGCCTGACCATCTACGAAGTCATGGGGCAAGGCAAAGCTCATTCCAGTGGCCGCCGCTTCGTTGGGATCTTCTACTCAACGAGTAAGATCCTCTCCGTCGGCGTGCGCCTCTTCTCGGGATCGATCCTCGTGTCGACCTTCCTCGGCGTGGACGTGTACCTGGGTCTCGCGGTCGTGACCTTCCTCACGTTCCTCTACACCCT
>JBKHVY010000059.1:0-12249 GCA_046569805.1 Bacteriovoracia bacterium
GAAAGCTCGCCTCCGCCGCCGCCTCTCGCGTGGTGGGCCAGTACGGCCCGCGGCTGAAGTGGCACCAGACGCAAGAGGTCCTCAACCACGTCTTCAACAAAGCCTAGGATTTTTTATGCTGCAAAACTTTACTTCGGTTAAGACACTCCTGACGACTTCGCCCGTGGACCAAACGCACACCGTAAAGGGCTGGGTGAAGAGTCTGCGCAACTCGAAGAAGTTCTCCTTCATGGTCGTCAACGACGGCTCGTGCCAGAAGGACCTCCAGGTCGTCATCGACGCCACCATCGCCGGCTACGAAGAGATCACGAAGATCGGCCTCCACTCGTCCGTGGAGATCCAGGGCCTCGTGGTCGCAAGCCAAGGTAAGGGCCAGTCGGTGGAGATGCAGGCGCGCGGAGTGAAGCTCATCTGCGCCGTGCCCGAAGAGTACCCGCTGCAGAAGAAAGAAACGTCGCTCGAGTTCCTGCGCGAGAACGCGCACCTGCGCGCGCGCACGCAGCTCTTCGGTGCGGTCTTCCGCATCCGCCACGTGCTCGCCAAGGCGACGCACGACTTCTTTGATGGGCGCGGCTTCTACTACCTTCACACCCCGATCATCACCGCGAGCGACTGCGAAGGGGCCGGAGACATGTTCCGCGTTTCAACGCTGCCGATCAACGACGCCCCCAAGACTGATAAAGGCGCGGTGGATTTCTCGAAGGACTACTTCGCCAAAGAAACGTTCCTCAACGTCTCGGGCCAGCTCGAGGGCGAGGCCTACGCGCTGGCGCTCGGGAAGATCTACACCTTCGGGCCGACGTTTCGCTCAGAGAACTCCAACACCGCTCGCCACCTGGCCGAGTTCTGGATGATCGAACCTGAAGTTGCCTTCGCGGACCTCGACGACGTGGCGCTGTTGGGCCAGGACTACATTCAATACATGATTAAGACGGCGATGGAGAAGTGCCCGGACGAGCTCGCCGTGCTGGCGCAGAAGAACAACCCGGAGCTCCTGGCAACACTCACGCACGTGGCGAGCTCGGACTTCGCGCGCGTCAGCTACACCGAGGCGATCGAGATCTTGAAGAAGGCCCAGGCCCAGGGCCACAAGTTCGAGTTCGCGGCACCCGACTGGGGCGGTGACCTCGCTACCGAGCACGAGCGCTACCTGTGCGAAGTGCACTTTAAGAAGCCCACCACCGTCACCGACTACCCGAAGGAGATCAAGTCCTTCTACATGAAGCTCAACGCCGACGGAAAAACCGTTCGCTGCATGGACATCCTCGTTCCGGGCGTCGGAGAGATCATCGGCGGCTCACAGCGAGAGGACGACCACGGGAAGCTCCTCGCGCGGATGACCGAGTCCGGTCTCGATCCCAAGGACTATTGGTGGTACCTGGATCTGCGCCGGTTCGGTTCGGCACCACACGCGGGCTTCGGGTTAGGCTTTGAAAGAGCGGTCATGTACATCACGGGAATGACGAACATCCGTGATGTGATCCCGTTTCCAAGAACACCTCGGAACGCGGAATTCTAGCGCCTTGGGGCGGTAAGGTTTTGTTGGTAGAAGTCTCGCATGGTGTTACCTAGTCTTTACCTACCCTCATAAAAGGAAGGTATCGATGAAGCACTTATGGCCAGTTCTCACGGTTATGTTTTTGGTCAGCTGTCAGGCGAGCAAAAACGATGGCCCCAAGGAAGTCGAACGCTACGTGAATCCCGTCACGGATCGCACGGGAGCCCTCACCGAGATGGCGTTCTTGGTCAATGACTACCGCGCTCGGCGAGCACTCAAGCCGCTGGCCCTCAACACCGGCATGTCCCTCGAGGCGCAGCTCCACACCGAAGACATGGCCCAGGGCCGCATGCCGTTTGGCCACTTCAACATGTCCCAACGCTGCCAGAACTCGCGCCGCGCCTTGGGCGGCGGAAACGGCTGCGGTGAAGTCGTCTCGCGCTTCTACCCGAACGCCGACGGTGCCTTCAACGGTTGGCTCAATTCCTTTAACCACCGCGATCAGATCGAAGACAGTCGCTTCACGCACATGGGGATAGGCCTTGCGATCGACGCCGGCGGGATGCCGTACTGGACGCTCTTACTGCTGCAGAAGATGTAGTCAGCGTCGCGCCCTCACGGACGAGGGCGCTAGTCTCTGTTGAACGTGTCCACGTCGAGTTGGTTTTCTGACTTGGCGACGATGAGTGTAACGACGGCATCACCCGTCACATTTATAGCGGTCCTCACCATATCTAAGAGCCGGTCGACCCCGATGATGAGGCCAATGCCTTCGACCGGCAGGTTCACTTGCTTGAACACCATGGCGAGCATCACGAGTCCCACACCGGGAACGCCCGCAGTGCCGATCGAGGCGAGCGTCGCCGTGAGGATCACCATTAAGTAATCCGTGAGGCCGAGCGGCACTTGGTAGACCTGGGCCACGAAGACCGTCGCGACCCCTTGCATGATCGCCGTCCCATCCATGTTAATAGTGGCGCCGAGCGGGATGGTGAACGAGGCGACCGAGTTCGGCACGCCGAGCTTGTGCTCGACGGTCTCGAGGTTGACGGGGAGTGTGGCGTTGGAGCTCGCCGTGGAGAAGGCGAACATCGGAACCTCTCGGTACTTCCGAAAGAACGTCACCGGCGAGAGGCCCGAGAGGAGCTTGAGCATGCTGCCGTAGACCACGATCCAGTGGAAGAGGAGCACGCCGAGGACCACGAAGAAGTACTTCGCCATAGGCATGATGGCGCCGAGGCCCTGCTGGGAGAAGACCTTCGCCAGCAAGCAGAAGACGCCGACCGGCGCGAAGTTGATGAGGATCATCACCATCTTGAGGATCACGTCGTTTAAGTCCGTGAACACGGCGCTGATGCGCTTGCCGGCGGCTCCTGCCATAGAGAGGGCGACGCCGAAGAGCACGGCGAAGACGATGATCTGGAGCATCTCGCCCTCGGCCATGGCGCGGATGGGGTTGGTGGGGAAGATGTTGGCGATCACCTCCATCAGCGGGGGGGCCGCCTGCACACCGGCGAAGCTCGGCGGCATGGCGATGTTGAAGCCAGCGCCGGGAGAGACGACGAGGGCGGCGAGGATGGCGATGGCGATTGCGACGGCGGTAGTGAGCGTGTAGAGGGCCATGGTCTTGGTGCCGATGCGGCCCAGCTTCTTGATGTCGTCCATCGAGGCCGTGCCACAGACGATGGAGACGAACACCAGTGGGACGACGAGGACCGTGAGGCTCGCCATAAACACCCGACCGCCGAGCTCGAATACTCCCGTGACCAGGTAGTCGTTGATCCAGCCGGTGGTTCCGACGGCGTTGAGCGTCCCGCCGACGACGAGGCCCAGGATCATGCCGAGCATGATCTTAAACGTGAGGTTCGAGCTTTTGGATGTGGTCATGCGGGCAGCCTTTTTGAGTGTTTATTTATTTGAACCCGATAGGCCATGTGGGTCAAGGTAAAGACGACGTTACCCGATAAGGAAGACATGAAATTTCTCCTGCTTTTTACTCTAGTTCTGCTCTCAAGTTGTGCCAAAAAGAAAGACGACGTGCGCGTGGCTTCCCCGCAGAAGAGCTTCGAGTCGAGCGTGAACTATTTTTCATCGACCAAGCGACTCACGATCGAAGTCGCCTACGAGTCGGGCCACGCGCCCTACACCGATACCAAGATCACGCTCTCGAACGGCTCGCCGTCGCCGCTGTGGAATATCCTAGAAGAGAACCTGAACGCCCTCTACCTCGGGCGAAACCCGTTTCCGATCGTGGTGGTGCCGAAGTCCCTCAGCGAGATGGACGAGCTCCCGGTGCAAGGAAAGTCGTCGTGGACCGTGGCCGATCTCCTGGCGCTAGCGAAAGAGCACCGCAATGGCGCCTCGACCGAGACCCAGAGCTACTTCTGGGTGGTGTTCCTCGGTGGCCACTTCAACGACGGAAAAGATGACCAGAAGAGTATGGTAGGTGTGTCCCTGGGCGGGACGACGATCCTCGCTATCTTTAAGGACGTCGTGCGCGAGACGGGTGTGGTGGAGGGTCTAGTGCAAAGGTATGTCGAACAGGCGACACTTGTGCACGAACTCGGGCATGCACTAGGATTAGTGAACAACGGACTTCCGATGCACGCCGAGCACCAGGACCCGGAGCACGGCCTTCACTGCAAGAACCCCGACTGCGTGATGTACTGGCTCAACGAGGGGCGCGCGGACCTCGTGGGCTTCGTTGGGAAGATGATACGCGACGGGCACGTCATCATGTTCGATCAGCAGTGTCTCGACGACGCCCGGAAGTTTAGTCCGAAGAAATAGGATGCCGCGATGGAAGTCATGAAGTTTCAGTATAGCGAGAAGACCGGCTGGGTAGGTGGGGAGTTTCCGAAGTGGGATTCACCGCAGACGGCGCTCTTCGTGTTCTGCGCACCGGAGTTCATCGATCACCCTCAGCCTCTCGGAGATCTTCTTAAGCGGTATCCGATGTCGAAGGTCGTCGGCTGCTCGAGCGCCGGTGAGATCTTCGGGACCGGAGTTCATGACCACTCCGTCTCCGTTGCCATCGTGCGCTTCGAGGACACGCACCTGCGGCTCGAGACCTTCAAGGTCTCCGAGACGCCCGAGTCCTTCGCCCTGGCCGTGAAGGCGGCGACGAAGATGAACACGCCGGACCTCGCGGCCGTGTTCGTACTCTCTGACGGGCTTGCCATCAATGGCTCGCTCCTGGTGGCGGGCCTCAGTTCCATCCTTCCGAAGAAAGTCGTCGTGACCGGGGGGCTGGCCGCTGACGGCGATCGCTTCAAGCGCACCTGGGTCCTCGTGAACGGCGAACCGAAGGAGGGCTACGTCACGGTCCTGGGCCTCTACGGCTCGCGCGTGCGAGTGCAGCACGGGTCCCAAGGCGGCTGGGACATCTTCGGGCCCGAGCGCGTGATCACGAAGTCCGAAGGAAATGTGCTCTACGAGCTCGACGGGAAGCCCGCGCTCGAGCTGTATAAAAAATACCTCGGAGAAAAAGCTGAAGGGTTGCCGGCCACCGCCCTCTTGTTTCCGCTGCAGATCCGGCTTCCAAACGAGCAGCGCACGGTTGTGCGGACGATCTTGTCCGTGGACCATGAGAAGAAAACCATGACCTTCGCAGGTGATCTCCCGCAAGGCTCACTGGCGCAGCTCATGCGTGCCAACTTCGATCGTCTCATTGATGGGGCCTCAGAAGCCGTTGAAAAAGTCACACATCGGCCAGGTGTGCCGACCTTAGTGGTGGCGATCAGTTGTGTCGGACGACGACTCGTCCTCGGTGAGCGCATCGAAGAAGAGACAGAGACGATTCGCGAAAAATTTGATGCTAACTCGAAGCAAGTGGGCTTCTATTCCTACGGCGAAATCTCCCCCTTGATTGCGGGTGGAAGCTGTGAGCTGCACAATCAGACCATGACCCTGACCGTGATTCAGGAGGAGTGAGCATGAAAAAGATGCATTCGCTCCTTCTGCGGCAGTTGAGGCGCTCGAACCTCTCGCTCGAGAAGAAGCCGGCGACGGACGAGGAGTGGCTAGAGTTCCTGCGCAAGGTAAACGCAGCGTACTTCGAGGCCGATCAGGATCGGTACCTTCAGACGCGATCGATGACCATCCTTTCGGAGGAGATGCTCGAGCGCTGGGAACTCATTAAGTCGCAGCGCCAGTCGTTGGTGACGGCAGCGAAGATGTCGGCGCTGGGTGAAATGAGTTCAGGTCTCGCCCATGAGATTAACAATCCGTTGGCGATCATTCAGGGGAAACTCATGCTCCTGAAGCTTCAGGTGTCGCAAGGCAAGATTGACCTCACGAAGCTCACCACTGACATCAAGCAGGTGGAGGCAAGCATCGAGCGCATCGCAAAGATCATCAAAGGCGTGAAGCTGTTCTCCCGTTCGAGTGGCTCTGAACCGCTAAAGCTGACCTCACTCATGTCCGTTGTCGATAGCGCGGTTACTCTCGTACAGGATAATCTAGCTCGGCACGAGATTGAGTTTCAACTCGACATCCCTCAGGACTTCGAAATCAACTGCCGCTCTTCGGAGCTGATTCAGGTGTTCGTGAACCTCATAGGAAACGCCTCGGATGCGATCCGGGAGCGATCACTGAAGTGGATCCGCTTAAGTGCGCGTCCCGGAGAGATCGTGGTTGAAGACTCAGGGCCTGGGATCCCGGAGGATGTGGCCGACAAGATAATGCAACCCTTTTTCACCACCAAGGATGTCGGAAAGGGGACGGGGCTCGGCTTGAGCATCTCTCGAGGCATCATCGAGACGATCGGTGGCGAACTGACGCTCGACCAGAGTGCGAAGAACACCCGCTTTGTCATCAAGGTGCCCATCGTCGGAGCTCAGGCGTAGACAATCTCGAGACTTGAGTTCCCACGAGAGTTCTTCGTCACTACGAGGTTTAGCGGTAGACGGGATGAGAGCGCCTTGACGTGAGTGATGATGCCGATCTGTTTCCCTCGCGAACGTACCTGCTGGAGCATGTCCATCACGTCTTCGAGAGAGTTTTCGTCGAGCGTCCCGAATCCTTCGTCGATGAAGAAGCAATCAATGTCGGCGCGGCCTCGGGCCATCTCCGCGAGAGCGAGGGCCATCGCCAGTGACACCATAAAGGTTTCTCCGCCGGAAAGTGTTGTCACCTTGCGCAGCAGTCCGTCGCGCCAGCGGTCGATGACCCAGAACTCCGGACGGTCGCGCCGATGCGAGTGCTGGATCTCGTAGCGGCCGCTGCATAGGCGCTGGAGCTCGAGGTTTGTCTGCTCCACGAGAGCCGCTTCCACTAAGGAGAGGACGAAGGTGCGCATGTCATCCGTACCGAGGACATCCAGCAGGCGCTGCCAGCGCTCAGATTCTTTGGTCGCGAGCGCTCTCTGCTGCGCCAGAAGAGAGAGCTTCTCTCGGCGCTTCTGATCTTCACTGAGGAGCGTCGACAGTTGCCCTCGTGCTTGGTCTGCCTCCCGACCCTTGAGTTCTTCTTGAGTGATGTCGTTTTGGATCTGCAAGAGAAGGGGCGGCAGGATATTTCGTGCGTCAGCGATGGTGACGGCGATCTCACGGTGCTGCGCAAGGCGTGACTTCTGGTCGGCGAAGTAGAGCTCGACTTGGTGCAATTGTTCCTGGACCCGACCTAGGTTTGCGCGTGCATCGCCCAAGGCGAGCTCCTTTTGCCGGAACTCCTGCTGGAGGAGGTGCGTGCGATGGAGCAGAAGTTTCAGTTCCTCCTGGCGCTGCTTGAGGACCTCCAGGGGTGAACTCTTTGGGTACTTAAGGTCCAGGGCCGTTTGGCGGAGACGGACCTCTTCTGTGAGTTCTTTCAGCTCCAGTTCGAGCCGGGCCATCTTCTCGCCGCTCTCCTGCATCTCGCGCCGCCAGTCAACCAGCTGACTCGTCATTTGCGCACTCATGCGCTCGAGTTCACTTGCTCGCCGTGCACGTTCGCGTTCTTGAGAAAGTTCTGTGAAAAGCATCGGGGTCCACGCCAGCTCGCGTTCAAGGAGACGGGCCAGTTCGGCCAACGACCGGTCTCTACGACTAAGATGTTCTTTCGTCTCACTCTCAAGCATGAGTTTCCTCTCTTGCAGAGTCAGCCAGCTCTGGCGCGCCTCCGCGAGTCGTGCGTCGAGCGAGGAGCGCTCTTGCGCCAGACGATTTACTTCGTCCAACATCTGACTCAGCTCATCCAGCACGGCCAGCGTTACACTTTGGCCTGTCACAGGGAGCGCTTGCAGATCCATCTCGAGCTGCTGCAAGAGTGTGCGGCGCTTATCTTGTTCTTTGGAGACACGATTAAATTCCTCGTCTTTGAATTCGCTCTCCTCGTCTGGACTTGAAAGAAGCTGACCCCAGTCGATGACGGTCTGCTGGCAGAGAGGACAGTGCGCAGAAGGCGCGTGGCCCATGTGTTGTTTGACCTCACGAAGCGCGCGCCGGAGGCGCTGGTTCTCGCGCTCAAGAGTGAGTCGGGTGAGTTGCGGCTCCGCTGCGGCGATGTCCGTTTTCAGTTGCTGGGCCTGGGCTTCGATGCGTGTCTTCTGCGAAAGTAGGAGCTCGGTGCGCGTAAAGTTTTCTCGGGCACTGGTTAGCTGCGCTTTCCTCTCCTGAGGAGCAAGGGCCTGGTAGGCCTCGGGCAAAGCGGTGTTGAGGGTCGCAATTTTTTCGTCAAGTGACTTAAGTTCTCCCGCCAGCTGCTTTCCGCGAAGCGCAGCCTCCGCGAGATGTTTTTCGATGTCTCTTGTCCGTTGCTCGATCAGAGGTGCCTCGGTCTGAAGGGCCTCGAGTGCTTTCCAGTCGCAGCGAAGAAGTTCCATCGCGCGCGGCGCGAGCTGGCCAGTGAGCGATTTGAGCTCGTCTGCGACCTGCTGCGACTGTTGGGTTTGCGTCTCGAGGCGCTGCCTGATCTTTTGCGAACGCTGGGTTTCCTCGGCGAGCGACTTCTGCTTCTCCGTGAGCGCTGTTTGAAGTGGAATCAGCGCCCGGGCCTCGCGGTCATCAAGCTCCAGCCCCGGAAGTTCAGCGTCGAACTTTGCCTGTGCACTTTCGAGTTCTTTTTGCTGCTTCTGCCAGGCGTTCATCGAGCTGTTAAAGATCTCAGTCTTGTGTGACAGCTCAAGCTCGAGTTGCTGAAAGCGGCCTTGGGTGTCGGCAAATTTTTGCGCCAGCACCATCAGCTCTTCGATGCCCTGTTTCCAGGGTCGCATTTTTAAGAGCCTACCTTGCGTCTCTTGGTAGGTCTTCTCATGGACGGCGAGCTGTTCGCGCGCCGCCGTCACATCGAAGAGCGTCTCGCTCGAGAGGCCATGGATCTGTATCTCGATGGTCTTGAGGCGCTCGCTTTCGCGCTCAAAGCGCTTGCGTGCCAGCCCCCCGACCGCGTCGAGGTTATCACTTGGATAGAGCTTTTCGAGGATCCCACGACGTTCGCTAAAGGTGGCGGTGAGAAAGCGTGCGAACTCGCCCTGGTTAAGCACCACACACTTCGAGAATTGATCGAAGTCTAGCCCTAGGATTTCCTGCGGATCTATTTCCTGGATCCGGAACTCGTCTTGCTCGAACTTATAGACGCTCCGATTGGGCTTGGGCTTCGAGACGGGAGTGCCGTCGCGCTTCAGGGCCGTGATCGACCACTTGACCCAGTAGCGAATTCCCCGAACGCTAAAGAACAAGTCAACGCTCGCGTCTTTCTCACCCAGTGTCACGTAGTCGGTGGAGTAGGTCTGGGAACGGTACACACGACCGTAGAGTGCCAGCGCGATGGCGTTCAGAAGCGTCGATTTTCCTGCACCGGTTTCTCCGGTGATGGCGAAGAGATCTTGCGAACCGAGCACCTCGAAGTCAATGACGTGTTCCCCGCGCAGGGAGGCGAGGTTTCTAATTTTAAGTTGCTGGAGGTGCATGGCGTGCCTCCTCCCAGAGCTCTTTCATATCCTGTGTGAGTTCGCGGGGAACCTCTTCTTCTTTGGGAAACTTACTCAGGTAGAAGGCTTCAAAAAGCTTCTCTGGTGTCAGTTGCAGCAGCTGAGTCCAGTGACCAGTAGCAGGCCCGGTCTCCTCCTGGGCGAAGTGCGGAATCACGGAGAGGATTTCGAGGCCCTGCTCTTCGCCCCAATTGCGAATGCTCTCGATGAGACCCGGGACCGGCGCCTGGAGCTTAAGGGTGATCTCGAGTGCGGCCGGTAACTGCGCCTTCGGCAGTGCGCTTAAGGTTTTTTGCCAATCCTCTGGCGATACACTCACGGCATGCAAGGGACGGATCACCGGCAAGGGAAGCGTCGTATGGGTCATCCCCTGCTCCGTCCATTCGATCAGCTCCACGCCCTTCGGTGCCGTTTCTGAGAACCGCATCGGGAGAGGAGAGCCGCAGTAGCGCACCAGTGGTTTGTGTTTCTTAAGCGTCTGCGGTTTGTGAATGTGACCCAGGGCCACGTAGTCAAAACCCTCGAGCCATTCGAGAGGAATGCTCTCAAGGCCCGAGAGTGCGAGAGCCTGCTCGGAGCCCGCGGCCTCGGAGATTCCGAAGAGGTGATGGGCCATAAGCATGCGGCCCACGCCTTGGTCGTCTTGCTGAAAAAAGTTTTTGAGGATCTCGGCGAGGTCTGCGCCACTCTTCCAAGGAGAGAGATCGTGCTGGCGGAAGTAGGGAAGAAGGCACAACGAAATGTAACCTTGGGCCATGGGGAGTCTCACCCAGTGTTCGCTCGGATCACTGCGGAGTGTACCGAAGAGATGCACCCGCTTTGAATCAATGAGGCCTTGAGGGGCATCAAGCAGGTGGCCTGAGTCGTGATTGCCACCGATCACCCAGAGCTCACAGTTCGTTTCGCGCAGGAGCCGGGAGATGAAATCATAAAAAAGTTTGAGTGCTTTGTGGGGGGGCTGAGGCACGTCGAAGACATCGCCTGCAACCAGGAGATGATCTACCTTCTGCGTCTTCACTAACCCCAAGAGCTCGTCGAGAAAGATCGACTGCTCGGCCAAGCGCTCAAGCTTATAGAGCCGCTTTCCAAGATGCCAGTCGGAGGTGTGAAGAATTCTCATCCCGAAGCCTAGGTGCGCGGAGGTCTGGGCCCTCCGCCTGGAGCTCCACCCTGTCCACCACCACCGCCGCCACGGCCACCACGGCCTCCACGACGACGTCGGCTTCCGCCGCCACCACCTTGTCCATCCGCTCTGGGGGGACGTGGTCCATCATTTCGTTGGCCCTCGTTTCGAGGCCCTGCCGCTTGAGAAGGGCCAGGACTCCGAGGACGCTCTTGAATGCGCTGGTGATTTTGGGGGCGCTGCTGCGGAGCTGGGTGCGCTGGACGAGCTTCAGTACGGGGAGCAGAAGCTACGGTCTCCTCCACTCCATCGCTATCTTCAGTGTCGTCATCTAGTTCGCCCTCAGATTCGTCGTCTTCGTCGTCCATGAGTTCTTCTTCTGGAGCGACGTAGACAATCTCTTCTTCTTCGTCCGGCGTGAGGACTCGGCGAGCACCTGCGGACTGCGGCTCTTCTACTTCGGGCAGGGCCCAGTCGAGCGTCTTCGCCCCGAAGAGATCCTCGAAGATCGAATCGGCGTAAGACTTGGCACGCAGCTTCGCTTCTTTCAGGTGCTGTTCGTGCTCGAGAGATTTCTTGGCCGCCACTTGATCAAGCCCGATGATGGTCTTGGAGTTGTCGGTCACGCCGTTTTCAAAATACTTTGGAATCTCAAGGCCCTCGGCGATGCCGTCCCACATGTCGGAGACGTAGCGACGAATGACACCGTCCGGAGAGATGGTTTCAAATTGCTCGATCAAGACATGCAGGCGGATAACTTTTCCGGCATTCCCGTCTTTGGTTTTTACCAGAGCGTTGTCGCGGGGAAGTTTCCGGCGCTTCTCTTGATAGACTTCGTCTTCATAGGTCAGGCAACACTTAAGCTGGCCGCAGACGCCGTTGATCTTTGAGGAGTTGAGCGAGAGGTCTTGGTTCTTCGCGAGCTTGATGCCGACGTTGCCGTACTTCGCGAGGAAGCTCGAACAGCATAGCTCACGACCACAGGGGCCTAGGCCCCCTACGGCCGCAGCGCGATCGCGAACGGAGATCTGGCGCAGTTCGATGCGCATCTTGAGTTCCGAGACGAGTTCGTGGACGAGGCCGCGGAAATCGACGCGCGTCGGAGCGGTGAACGAGAAGATCGCTTTCTTTCCCATCTGCGAGATCTCGACGTGCGTGAGGGCCATGTCGAGCTGGTTACGGTCGATGAGGCGGTCGCACACTTCGCGCAGGCGCTTTTCTTGGTTAAAGGTGTCGGCGTCGAACCTAAGGTCTTCGGCACTGGCGACTTTGATGATTCGTCGAATCGGCAAAAGCCCGCGGTGGAACTTAACTTCGTAAGCGGATGAGTTCACAAAGCCCACGGCGATCCCGCGATCCGACATCGCGAGCACTTTCTGGCCCAAGGAGTAGTCCTTGTCGGCGACGTAAAAGGCGAAGGATTTGTTGTTTCCTGGGAAGCGCACGCGCATAAAGCGCAGGAGTTGCCCGTCTTTGAAATTGGCCGCTATATCGGCATCGGCCTGGTCGAATTCGTTAAGCGGTTCGTTCGCCTCGAGGGCCGATTCTTCGGCCGTTTTTTCAGTCGACTTATCGAGCGTATTTTCGTCTGCGTTATGCGCAGTATCAGATGAAGATGAATCCATGAATATCCTACGGTTGACTAAGCTCTAGATGGTGACCTTGAGGAGGGGAGAAGTCAACGACCGGCGCGGAATCTCTGAGTGAGGTAGGTGTGAA
>JBKHVY010000060.1:0-12221 GCA_046569805.1 Bacteriovoracia bacterium
CTCTCAAAGAATTTGAGAGCGGCCACGAGGTCATCGATCACGACGACCGCGCCGCGGCTCAAGTTCAGAAGGAAGCTCCCCTTCTTCATGCGCGCCAGTTCCTTCTTGCCGATCATGTTCATGGTCTCCGGCGCCTCCGGCACGTGAAGCGTCACGAAGTCGGACTTCTCGAGGAGCTCGCCCAGATTCGCCGCTGCGACCGCGTTTCCGAGAGGAAGTTTTTTCGTGACGTCGAAGAAAATGACCTTGAGGCCCAGCGCCTCGGCGAGGATACTCACCTGCGCACCGATGTGGCCGTAGCCCACGATCCCTAACGTCTTGCCGCGCACTTCGCGCGCGCCGTCGGCGGACTTCATCCACTCTCCGCGGTGGGCCTTGAGGTTTCTGTCTCCCAGCTGGCGCGAGAGAGAGATCATCTCCGCGATCACAAGTTCGGCGACCGAGCGCGTGTTCGAGTGAGGGGCGTTAAACACGGCCACACCGTGGTTCTTGGCACTCGTGAGGTCCACCTGATTCGTTCCAATACAAAAGCATCCCACAGTGACGAGGTTCGCGCCGCAGGCCTTGAGCACCCGATCCGTGATCTCCGTCTTCGAGCGGATCCCGATGGCCGTGTAGCCCGGCAAGAGCTTCAGGAGTTCATCCTCCGAGGGAGCGTGACTGAGGAGCTCGACCTCATAGCCGTGCTGCTCGAGCTCGGACTTCGCGACCGGGTGAATATTTTCGACGAGTAAGATGCGGGATTTAGATTGGCTCATCCTGGTATTTTATCCCCCCGGGGGAAGTCGTGTCACTTGTGATTTCAACCTATAAAAACTTCACACTCTGCTCACCGCCCCCAGATTTCGCCTAAACTTGAGAAAAACACGAGGTCATTTTTATGAAATTCCTAGGCCTGGCATTGCTTCTCTTGAGCTTCAGCGCGCTCGCCCGCGAAACGTCGTTCCTTGTCCCGAAAAACTTCGAGAAGACCGACCGCTTCGTGAAGGTCGAGGGCTACCACGTGCGCGGCTTCTCCGAAAAGTTCTACCGCTACCTCGCCTGCACGGGTTCAATCGAGGCCCATACGTGTACTCAGATCCCCAAGCTCAATAACATTTCCGAGAGCCGCCTTAATTCGATCAAGCGCTCGCAGCAGGTCAAGGGGACGCTCCTCGCAGGAACCGAGATCGTCGGCGGAGGCATCATCTGGAAGAACCTGGTGAAGTTCACGCTCCCGGTCTTCTACAAGGCCGTCCGTCGCAGCACCGGCTGGAGCGAAGACGTCGCCGTGGGCATCGTCTCTCTGGTCCCGGCCACGACCACGTCGGCCGGCGCGACGGTCGTCATCCTCGATCAAGTGAACGAATTCGTCACGGCCATCGATCCGGTGGACCGATTCCGCACGACAACGCTCGTGAACACCAAGGCGCTCAAAGACAAAGAGATCGTCCTGGTCAAGTACGACGACGCGACACTTGTGGCAAAGCTCCAGCAGATGATCTAGCTCATGTTGCTCCTCCAGGGCCTGTCCTAAACTAGAAGGACCAGGAGGAGCTATGCTCGAAAAAATCCAAGACATCATGACCCGCCACCCGTCCACCGTCTTCGTGGCAGACTCGCTACAAAGTGCGTACAACAAGATGCGACAGATGAAGGTGCGCCACCTGCCCGTGGTCAATGGTGCGGGCAAGCTGGTCGGCATCATCAGTGACCGCGACTTCCAGCGCGTGATGAACCGCGAACGCATCACTGAAACAGAAGAGAACTATAGCTTCGATAGTCGAGAGACGGTGGAAGACATCATGAGCTGGCCCGTGAAGGCGATTCCCGTCAGCACCACGATCCGCACGGCGGCCCGCCTCATGCTGCAAGACAAGCTCTCCGCCCTGGTGATCACCAGCAGCGACCAGCACCCCATGGGCATCGTCACCACCGACGATTTCTTGCGCTACTTGGTTGACTCCGAAGATCGTGAGTTCGAGCGCCCGCTCTTGTGTGGGCCAGAGTTTCGCGCGCTCTAGTGGCTAGACTCGGAACTCATCGAGGTGCACGACGAACTTTAGGATATCACTGAGCGTGATGATCCCGAGGAGCTTGTGCTGAACATTGACGACCGGAAGGGCGTTGATCTTTTCATCGAGCATGAGGTGGGCGACGTCTTGGATCCGCGCCGACTCAAGGGCCACGATGGTCTGCGGCTTCATGGCCTCGCTCACGAGAACTTTTCCGGGCCCGCACAGGATGTCGCGCTCGGAGATGAGCCCTGCGAGGGTCTCTTCTCCTGCGAGGACGGGCAGCTGGCGGAAGCCCATTCGCTGCATCACCTCGAGCGCCTTCGCCGTCGAATCGGTCTTCTGGATAGTGTGCAGAGGTGCGCTCATGATGTCCCGAGCGTGCAGGCGCAGCCGCTTCTGCTCGAAGGCCTTGACCTGCTGAGCGTAAGCCGTGACACCCCGAACGTACTTCGGAGCGATTCCGTCTTCACTGATAGACTCCGATGAGGTTTTCAACTCCGCTTCGAAGTCGTGCACGCCTTTCACTGGTCCCACTCGAAGCTCATGGGACGGTGGGGTCTTGTAGACGTAGGGCGAGTACTGGCCGTTAAAGGAGACAAGGAAACTCATGCGCGACTCCGGCTTCACGTGTCTTATCATTTTGCACGACTTGCGCTAACCTGTCTCAGGAACTTCTCACCATTTCTGGACGTGGCTCATGCTGACGCGAACCTCCTGGCCCACCCTCACCCTCGTTGCCGTGTGCACGATCCTCACCCTCGTGGTCGAGGGCCTCGACGGCTCCTATTTCGGCGTCACTGGAGATGCGCGCCAGGCGTTGAGCTTCATGCCCACGGCCCCCCTTCGACTGGGCGGGCTCACCGTGCTGCTCGCACCAGGCATTCACCTGAGTCTCTCGCACCTCGGGATTAACCTGCTGCTCCTGGTGCCGCTCGCGCTGATCATCGAACGCAAGCACTCACCACGCATGCTCTTCACGCACCTGGCGATCATCCATTTTCTGGCCCTTCTCGGTCTGTGGCTCGCGAGCTTCGCATTGAACCTCGAGGGCCGTGGCTTCCTGGGGCTGAGCCAAGTGGTGATAGGCCTTTACGCTTTCTGGGGCCTTCGCACGCGCCAGTGGAGCTACTTCCTCATCGCCCTCAGCGTCCTTCTTGCAGGACTCGCTCAGGATCAGTCGGGCCTCGTCGTCGGGGCCCACGCACTGGGCCTCTGCGCCGGAGTCCTGTTGTTTCTACTTCATCGTCTGCAGCTCCGGGCGCACGCGAAGCGCTCGCACTGATTTCTCGTAGTCACCCAAGACCCAGTAGTCCCCGACGACGGACAAGTCAGCGTAGGTTCTCTGCCAGGGCCCCTCGGCGTCCGTGGGGAGCCAGTTCATCATAAGCTTCCCGGTCTCTGCCTCGAGGATGAAGAGCCCTTTGGTCAGCGAGGGATACAAGACAGCGTTCAAGCGCCCGTCGTAGCTTGCCCCCGCAAACGAAATACCACTCTCCTTTGCGTCGAAGCACCAGCGGTTCTGGCGCGTCGCCAGATCGAAGCGACAGACGAGCCCCTTGATCGAGGTGTAGAGGATCGACTCTCCGAGACGCTTGGGAGAGCTCGCCAAGGGCTGCGGCAGATGCACGCCCGCGGTGTGCGCCCCCGAAGCGCGATCGAAGCACACGACGTGTCCGCGTTCACTCGGAAAGTAGATCTCCCCAGTGATAAAGCACACGTGCTCGTTCACGACTACGGGGCGCATCCAGCTCGAGGCCGGGAGCTCGTGCTTCCACAGCTCTTCGCCGGTCTCGAGCTTCAGCGCCACGGCGTAGGTTTTATTCTTTGAATCGTCCCCTTTCTCGCGACCGGTTCCCGCGAACACCACGCCGTCGCGTACTTCCACGGCGGCGTCCATGTGCCCCGGCGTCGCTCGCCATTTGAGCTTCAACGTACGCGGATCAAGAACGTGGAGGCCATCGGTGCCCGCGACCACAAAAAGACTCTCGCCTCCTTGTGGGCCAGCGACGATCGCTTGGCCTTCGGTGTGGCCTTGGGTCTGGTAGCTCCCGGCGAACTGGCCGGTCGCAAGATCGAATCGGTAGATGCGCGCGTGGTGCGTGTCATGCACGCCCTCTCCCACGAAAAGGAAGTTCCCCCAGATGGTAATCTCCGGAGAGACCATGGTACCGGTGTAGAACGTGCGCACGAGCTTGCCCGTCGCGAGGTCAAACTCGCTGATGACACCGAGCTTGTTCCCGACAAAGACGCGCTCCCCGGAGACCGTCGCGCCTCGGAAGACTCCGGCTTCGAGCTCGACTCGCCACACTTGCTCGAGGGCGAGCGGAGTCGACGACACGGCCGCACCGGTCTCGTACTCTCCGGCCAGCTGGGCCACATCAGGATACGCGTAGGCCGAAGGCTTTGCGCGCTCGCGCATCTCGCGCTCGATAGTCACCAATAGCCGCGGATAGTGCGTCCAGTACTTCCAGACGTAGATCCCACCGAAGATGACCGCATTTAACCCGAAGGCCATGGCGAGGACTCGTGGCTTGAGCAGCACCTCGAGGAGCTTGCGCGGGCCCTCGAGCTTGAGTTCTACGCCGAAGAGTCCGGCAATGAAGCTCGCCGCCACGGACACGCCGACGCTCACGAGTGTCAGAGGAATCATCACCGTCGGAATGATCATGGGAACGAGTTCGCTAGGTTGTTGCATGTCTTACGCTCCCATGGTGGCCGTCGATCCAGATCACATCGCCGTCTTTAAAAATTCGCGTCGCGCGCGGGAGGTTGATCGCCGGCAGTCCCATTTCACGAGCGACGATGGCACAGTGGCTCAGGACGCCTCCGCGCTCGACCACTACTCCTCGTACGCGGGTCAAGAGCCCCGTCCAGCCGGGATCCGTCGCCGCCGCCACCAGGATGACGTTGTCGGGCCAGTCAGCGAAGTCGACCTCCGAAGGATCTTCCACACGACGGACCACACCCTTGGTGAGGCCATGGCTCAGCGGAAGCCCGCGAAGACTCTCGGTGGGCGCCTCGACCAGACACTCGGCGAGCTGCGAGTACAAGAGCACGTCGGGCAAGGACACGCTCTTGAAGGCACTGGCCTCGAGCTTGCGATCTCGAATGCGCTGCTTGAGCTCCGCGAGTGAAACCTCTCCCCGCGCGCCCGCCGGGATCTCCGTGAGCGAGAGGTGAAACACCTCGAGGCCCACGCCCAAGCGCTGGCCCAGCTCGAGGCTTAAGAACCGAATATGAGCGTAGGGCCTCAAGATCTCCAGCTTCCACTGCTCTCGGAGTTCTAGGAGTTCCTTCAGGAACTTCCACTCCTCGAGGAGGATCACTTCTTTGAAGGTCTTGAGGTTTCGAATTTCCTGCTCGACGTCGAGCTCCACGTGCGCCATGGCAGTCCCAGCGCGGGCCTTCCCGAAGGCCGCGTCCCCGAGCTCGCTCCAGCGCGGGTGCGAGAGCTCGAGCTCACCGGGACCACGGTGACCGAAGCGCGAGAAGAAAAATTCCCGCTTGCGCGGCTCACTCTGCGCCCGGAGGAAATAGCGGTTCATCTCGAAGGTCGCCGTTTTGAGTCCCGCCCCCATCCAGAGTCGTAGCACCTCTTCGACTTTGTCGGCGCCCGTGACACTTTTTAAAATCGCTCGCAGACTTTGGTGCGTGGCTTCGATGAGAACCACCAGCACCAGGGGCCACTTGAGCGAGAGCTGAGAGAAATTCGCGATCTCTTTCTGCCACTGGTCAATCAGCGCTGACGTCTCCCAGGTGGCGTAGAGCTTTCCGTCAGAGGGTCGCTGCAACTTGTGCTTGAAGTCGGTGAGTTCTTTACGCGACTGTTCGATCCAGCTGCGGCGGTTAGCGGACATGTTCCAGCCGACCTTCAGCATGCGCCACAGTGACGTCGGCGTGCGCAAGATCCCCTCGGGACTGATCTTGTACCACTCGAACTTGAGGTGCGGCTTTGGCAACGGGTCGATCCGATACGGAATGGGACCGAAGTAGAGCGGCACCATCTTCTCCATATCCACGTAGGCCCTGCCGAAGATCTGATGCATGAGCGAAGCTTGGGGCGCAGCCGTTGGCGGAAACCCCACGTAGCCCAGCTCACGCAAGGCCCGGTCGAAGGAGCCGTTCTGCGCGAAGGCCCGCTGCCACACCTCGAAAGTCAGCTTCGTGGGCTGGCCCGTCCACTCGGCGAAGGTCTGGCCGTCCCACCAGGCGTCCGCGGTGAACTCGCGCTGCACGCGCGCGAGCTCCTCGTGGAGGATGATCTTCTGGCGCGTCTCCGAACGCTGCGACGTGATCGGCCGCGCCTGCAGCAGGTGCACCTGATCGGCGGCGTCGACGGCCCACTCCATGTCGATCTTCTGGCCCAGCGCTCGCTCCACGGCTTCGCCGAGAGAAAAAACTTTCTGGAGGATGTTCACGGCCAGAGGCCCCGTGGCTTCGGGCGCCCGCTTAAGTGCACGGTGCGGATTCACTTGTCCTGACACGAGGGCTTCACCGAGGCCCGGCACGTACTCCAGCACGGCGCCGTCCTCGGCGCGGACCGGGTTGACGGAAAAATAAACCCCGGAAAAGCGCGGTGCGATCATCACCTGCAGCACCACATTCATGGGAATGCTGGCCGCAGTTCCGATGAAGTGCTGGCGGTAGCTCTGCGAAGTCTCGCGGTCGACGGAAGCGAAGCAGGCGACGATGGCCCGCTCTAGTGCCGGATGGTCATGCACGTTTAGGAACGTCTGGTTCTGGCCCGCGAAGCTCATCTCTTCTGAGTCCTCGCCGAAGGCCGAGGAACGCACCGCCAGAGGGGCGTCGCCCTGCGCCCGCCACCAGTTTCGGATCTTCTCCCACTCCACAGGCGACTCCGGGAGCGCCGTCAGCACCATCCCGGCAGGCACCGGGAGCCCTTTCTGCGCCATCATCGCTAAGACGAAGGCCTTGGAACCGACCTGCGTGTGGGTCTCGGGGAGCTCAAGAAAATCAAACACCATACTTCACCTTGGTTGACCATGATCCTAGCAACCGCAGTGGTGAAAGAACCTGAGATGGCTCATCTTTTATAATTTTCTGGCAAGGATATGACTAGTCCCGAAGCCGAGGAACGAAGATCTTCGTCTGCTGGTCCGTGTGGTAGGTCAAAAACACGAAGTCCTCGCTGATCAGGTCCGGGTGACTTAACTTCTTCTCCCGCACCTGCTGGATCACAAGCTGGGCCTGTGCCTCGCTCTCACACAGCACCAGGTACTTCCGGTCCTTGAACACCGGGACCGGGTACAGGTAGGTGCGGTCTTGGATCTTGGTGATTCGAAGCTCGCGCATGAGCTACTTCGCCTTGAGTTCGATCAGGACTTCGTTCGTCCGAAGAAAGGGCAGCGTCCAGGGTGGATTGTAGCCGGCAAACATTGGTGCCGAGCTGATCTCAAAGCCTGGATGCTTCGCCAGCCACGCCGAGAGCTCGGCTCCCTTCTCCCGGATCTTCTCCTCGTTCCAGAACCCGCTGAAGGTGAGAACCGCTACGACGCGCTCCTCGCTTCCGATCCCGAACACCGAGCAGCCGGCACTAAGAAGAGACATCAGGACTCCGAGAATAAGGACTTGTGGGGAGAGATTACGCATGGTTGAAGTATCGCATAAGACTTGATGAATTTGAAATTCTTTACAAGCACGCTGCGATTGCTCAAAATCCTCAGCATGAACATCGTGAAACGACTGCACCACAGGCCTCCTTATCTTTTGATCAACGAGGTCATCGAGCATTCGCCCTCATCCCTCACCGCCCTCGCCCTTCCGGATGGTAGCGAGTTCTACCTCCAGGGCCACTTCCCGGGCACTCCGGTCGTGCCCGGCGCGATGATGCAAGAGATGACCACACAGGCCGCGGGCCTTCTCATCACCGAGCACCACTCGCCGGTGCCGGACTATGATTCTACGAAGACCAAGGGCTGGGCCCTCGGTGTCATGCGCGCGGTCCACATGGCCAAGTACAAGCACTTCGCGCGTCCCGGAGATCGGCTCGTGATCCGTGTTGAGCTCATCGATCGCATCGAAGCTGTGTTTCGCTTCAAAGGCAAAATCACCGTGGGAGACACGACCATCATGCAGAACGAGTTCAGCCTCGTGAACATCGAAGAGGCGAAGCTTCGAGGCATTGTTTAGGTCACTTCTTACAGGCCAGCGCCTCTTCCATTTTCATGCGCTGGATTTCTCGCGGCAGCATGACGAGAATGCGCCCGAGTCGAGAGTCGCGAACCACCGTGTGGGACTTCCCGTCCAGCTGGTAGTTCAGCTGCTCCTGCGCGCTATTCTTCTGGTGCGGAATTTTTTGAAAATTCTGGTACTGCCGATGAAATCGATCGAGGATGTGGCCGTTGCAATCTCTGCGCTGAAGGCTGAAGTTCATCCGATGTGACGTAAGCCTCAGACTCTGAGCATCCCAAGTGAGCTGGTACTGGAGCCGCGGAGACTGGACCTTGAGGAGCGCAGCGCTCGCGGCCGATACCGAAAAGAGGATGAGAAAGAGAATCTTCACAAGCATGAGTGGAACCTTACCGTCGGTTCGGTCTGGATCAAATCCTGACAGGCGCTCGAAAGCGGAAGCCGCTTGTGAATCGCTTCGCGCAGCGTGCGCGTGAGGCCCGAGGAATGAGAATCGAGACTCATGGGATTGACGATGCTCGCGCCCTCGTACTCGAGGCCATCGAAGGAGCGGCCGATGAGCGCACACGAGAAGAGTTCTTGAGACTCCGGAAAAGCGCGGTAGGATAAGAGGTCGGCCATGTCCTCTTCGTTTCGAAACTTGTCACCGGGGTGGACGGCGCGCGGAGAGCCTTCGGGAACCACGGCGCCGTCTTCCCAGTTCCCGACGCAGGCACGGTCTTTGGCGAACTGGCGCATGGACTCACCGCTCAACGGATCTTTCGCCGCGGTGATGCTGAAGGCGTGGCCCAGCTCGTGGGCAAGGATCCCGGCACCAAGCGCTGGGTGCGTGCACGAGAAGTGCGAGATGAGAATGTTATCTTTCCCCGCGACCGCGTCGGAGGGCATCTGCTCGGCTTCGAAGATCTCCTCTTTCCAGAACGAGTCCCAGAGGGTGTAGCTCGCGCTCGTCGGACACGCGCTCTGAGCGAGCGGCGTCGCCGTCATGAGCTCCGGAGACACGCTCATCGCTGAGCGGACGAGGAGGTTCGAAAGATCTTTGTAGTCTGTGGGCTGCGAGATGGAATCCGCGCTGTCGGTGATACTCTGGACCAACTCGTCGGCGCTCCCGAAGCTCGGTGCGGTCTTCGTGGCGAAGTTAAGCCGTTCGTCGAAGTAGCGACGGACCTTTTCGCGCGATCCCGCGCTGTAAGCCGCGAGCGAGCGCTGGAGGAACTCGTCCTTCACCGCCGGGATCGCTTCGCGGATGAAGCGGTCGTCGGCGTCGAGGAGCGTGAGCTCGGCCATGCGCGAGCGGCAGAAGGCGAGCTGCTTCTCTTCGAGCCTTGGATCCTTAAGACCTTCCTCGAGGTCCGCCACGAGCTTCTTCCAGTCGAGCTCGTTCACGAAGCTCTCGAGCGCCGCCAGGCACCGAGGGCCTGCGCACTCGCCCTCGAACCGGTCGCTCAAGAGTGAGTCGCGCTGGAGGTACGCGGCAACCGTGGTGTCGATGCTCGTGAGCGAAAACGCAAGTTCACACGCCCGCTCGGGCGTGTCGAAGGTCCCGGTCGCGGCGAGCTCGAGGTCCGCGGAAAGCTTCGCAAGATCCGGACCGAACTGCGGCATGGGCTTCGCACTGAGCTCCGTGAGTCCCGGACGCAGGAGCTCAGCGCGCCGCTTGAGCTCCGCCGTTAGTTCCTCGCGGGTATAGACCCCGAGGTAGCAGGCGCTCCCGAAGCTCTGGGTCTGGCGCTGGAGGAGTTCGGGGATGAAGTCCTGGACTCTGGCGCGGGCGTCTCCAGATAAGAAGTCTGCGGCGACAAGCTCGACGGAGATGCGTTCTTCGAGAGGCTTTTCCTGATCGATGTCGATCGAAAGGTGCCGGCGTAGGTAATTATTAAATAGCATATTGCGCTTGGATTCCTCGAGATCCGCAAGGATTAAGCGCTCACCCTTCGCCAGGCGCTCGCGCCAGGCGGCCACAAGTCGCGTCTCCTCGGCGCGCTCCCGTGCGATGATCGTTTTGAGTTTCGGCTCGAGCGGCAGGATGCGCGCGTACTGGGCCTCGTCCACCAGGCCCGCGATGTTTCGGTCATCGAGGATTGCTGAGGGCGCCGACTTCGCCTCACCGCAGAGGTCCCGCGCACACGTGAGCGCAAGAAGTTCTTTGCTAACGCGTTCATCACAGCTCACCGGCGCGCGCGTTTCGACACCCCGCTGGTTGAACGAGTTCAGGAGGTTCACCAGGTGATTGCCGCGGGCCTTGGCCTCGGAGCTAAAAACGAGGAACCACACTGAAAGAAGGAGCACTCTCATGCACCGATTATACGCTGACTGACGAACTCAGTTCTAAGGGTAAAATATCCCCACACTTTCGCACTCACCCGACCTACTTTGTCAAGCAAGCTGAAACAAGGCCCATTCCGTAGGAAATCTCACACCCTCCCGTGCGCACTTCCTCGTCGATGAAGCGCAGAATCTCTGGCGCCGGATCGACGGCCATCATGCGCGCGTAGCACAGTACCTCTTGGCGCAGGTACTGCGCGAACGTCTCGCGCGGCATGGTGATCGACGTGAAGGGCCGCGCTTCGGTCACGATGTTTTGGAACCCGCACTGCCGCAGGAGCGGAACGACGTTCTGCCCGCCCGCGGTATCGACCGACACCTTGGCACAGAACGCGCGCACGAGATCCGTCAGCAGCGCGAACGCCGGGTGCATCGGCGCGCACGTGAACTGCGACCAATCCAGATCGATCACCCACAGCCGCGACGGCCTCTTCCCCTCTCGCCGCAGGCGCTCGAGGATCTTGTGTGCGTGATCGACGTGCAGAAGGAAATAGCGCATGAGGATCCCGTCGAAGCTCGCGAGCTCGAGGTCGAGGTTGCGCGCGAAGAGGTCCCCCTGCCGGGCGCTGAAGTTCGGCTGCGTCCACTGCCGACAGCTCTCCACGCACGGGGCGCGCTTGTCGATGCCGAGGAAATCGATCTGCGGATGATCACTACCAAGTCGGGCCGCAAAAGTCCCGTTCCCTGTGCCGACGTCGAGCACGCGACGACACTCCGCGAGGCCATGCCGCAGGAGAAAGTCGTGGTGATCAGCGTAGGAGAGCTGCACCTGGAGGTTCAGGTGGTCGTCGACGAAGGGATCGAGGGTTACCTGCTTCATTGTGATCCACATACGCGTCTAAGGATTAAAAATATTCGATCGAGACGAGCCTCGCGAATCCTCGAATCATCGTATCCGAGATACCCATAAATGGCCTCGCGAAAATCGTTTCCAAGAAGCCATTCACGAAGCTCCTGGAGAATAAAAACTTTCACGTCAGTTTCGGTGCTTAAAATCTCCGTTTCAACCGACGAGCAGCCATCAAAGAGTTCTGACAGGTCCTCGAGATCTTGGCTAAAGCGAATATCCTCAGTTCGACCACGATCGCTAAAAGCTCTCAACTTACTCGCGATGAAATATGGTAGACGAAATATCTTTATCTCGACGCCCTCCACCTGTGCGGAGACGCTTCGCTCGAGCCCTCGCCGGAACCATGGATTGCCGTACCCAAGGACGGTCTCATCGACAGGCATGAAGTCAACCTTCATCCCGAGGTAAATCTTCCGACACGTCGGAGCATGAACGGCGTCAATCCTCGGATCAAAGTCCTGGAATCCCCGGCCTCGAAGAAGGTCCTCGAAGCGGCACCACTCCGTGTAAGTCGCAACTTCGACGACGCAATCGATGTCCTCAGACGGCTGTGGAAGAGGTGCTGCTGGGTCATCGATGTAGAGACCAACCGTCGCCCCACCGACGAACACAACTTGGTGTCGGAGCTCCCCGAGTGCGAGCGCAACTTCCTTTAGACGGAGAAGGTTTAGGTTCATCGGAGTAATTCATCTAAAGCCTTCTGCGCCTCTTGCGTGTGCCTCACGCCACCCAAGCCGCGGTAAATCTCGACGATGCTCAAGAACTGCATAAGGTCCTCATTCTTTTTCATCTCTGAGGTTAGCGCTTCCAGCAACGGTGAGATGAGAATTCCCTTCGTATCACCTTCGGGATCAGGCCACACGAAAGTAAATTCATCAGACAGCACTTTCTTTTGAAAG
>JBKHVY010000061.1:0-12183 GCA_046569805.1 Bacteriovoracia bacterium
GGGGAGGATGCGATTTCCTTCATCAATTATTTTCATGCCCTACTTCTCGGGATTTAGACGCAATCCCTTAGCGTTTTCAAATACTTATCTTTTGGACTCAATTTTTGGGCCTAAACGCCGACAAGTCCTCATACGGGAGTATTTTGACCCCCGTTTTCGTTTATTTTGGGACATCGAATGAAGAAACCAAACAACGTCTTTCAGATTCCAAGCTTCGTGACGGCGCAGGCCCTCCTCACCCTCGCCGCAGACGGCGAACGGCTTCGGAAAGAAAATCAACAGATGGCTGAAATGATGGCGCGGACCATCCTAAAGGCGTTGGACTGCAAAGATCTCTACACCCTCGGTCACAGTATGCGAGTAGCGTATTTCTCGATGGTGACAGGTCATGAACTCGGGCTATCAGAAGATGACATGAAAGAACTAGAACTTTCTGCCATCTTCCATGACATCGGCAAGATCGGAACTCCGGACCTGGTGCTCAACAAACCGAGCCGCCTAACGGAAGACGAGTTTCTGATTATGAAACAGCATCCAGAGCAGTCCTACGAGATCCTCAAGGAGTATCCGATCTTCGAGAAGATCGCTTTAAACGCGCGCTACCACCACGAGCGCTACGACGGACGCGGATATCCGGAAGGGATGAAGGGCGAAGAGATCCCTCTTCTTGCGCGCATCATTCTCATTGCTGACACCTTCGACGCCATGACTTCGACTCGGCCCTATCGGAAGGGCCTGGATTACAGCGTGGCCTTCGACGAACTTCACCAGTTCTCGGGCACGCAGTTCGACCCGGCCTGCGTGAAGGCATTCGTCAGCGGCATGGCGAAGGAAGCGCAGAAGGGCGAAGAGGAATTTGTCATTCCGCTGCTGCACCAGAAATTCTCTAAGAACGCAGCCTAGGGAACTACTGACAGAAGTCTGTCTTCGTTCCCGACGTGATCTTTTCGTTCTGCATCCACACACACGACTTTTCCGTCTGGTAAACGCTGTCCGGGTAGCATTCCTTCGGCTTACCGTCTGCTTTCAAAGAACCGTAGTTCTGCTGACAAATGCTATAGCTCGCGCCGTCGATGCAGGCCCAGTGCTTGTCTTTACAGTTGTAGACTAATCCGCGACCAAAGTTTTCATAGTCCGGGGGAGCAACGTAGGGACCAGCCGTAGTAGGAGTGTTTTCCTTGCTGCCCTGAACTTGTTTCTCGAGGTCCTTTAGGATCTTCTCGGTCATGTCTGGTGTTTCAGAAGGCTCACTTCCCGCCTCAAGCGATGGAGTCTCGGTCTCTCCACCGACGACCGGCGGAGTTTCTTCGGGGCCTGCAACGGCACCGGGTTCACCGTCGACTTGTCCGTCTTCAGAAATGCCAAGTGATGGCGGTGGCTGAGGCGCATCTTCTGGAGCCGTGCCTTCGACCGGCATGGACACGTCGGCGTCCACGTCGTCGTCGCCCTCACCACTTGTTAAAGTGATGTCCGTAGCGACACCCCCCTCAACGACCGTCGGAGTAGTGTCGGGTGTGGGTGTCGGCTCAACGGCCGGAGTGACTTCGACTGTTGGCTCACTTGTGGGGTCCGTGGTCGGTGTGGGTTCCGCAACAGGAGCAGGATCCGTGCTTGGCGCCGGCTCCGCAGTCACAGCAGGATCCGTACTTGGCGCCGGCTCCGCGGTCACAGCAGGATCCGTCGGAGGACGCTTCTTCTTACGCGGCTTCGGCTCCGCAGGAGCTTCGGCCGTGGTGTCTACGGCAGTGTCTCCCTCTTCCGTCGGCTTTAGAACCGTGTCGTATAGGGCGTAGATGATAACGGTACCGATGATAAGTCGGATGATCTTTTGCTTCTGGTCCGCCGGAGCCTTGACACCGACGTCTGTCTTGTCAGAAGCCGCCGACTGCTTCGGCGCGGCTCCACCTGGAATCTTGTCGAGCACTTTCGCTAAGAACGGTAACTGCTTCTTTAGGACAACCTTCCACTGCGGCTCTGATACTTCTCGCTCCTCGAGTTCGTTCAATTCATCTGACGCATCAACCACGTCGGTACTCTCGGATGAGTCCGTAGTTGGGACTTCCTCTTGCGCGGAGGCGTCCTCGATCTCTTCTTCGGCCGGTGGAGACTTGATAAAACGCTTGAGGAAAGGAAGCTTCTCCTTTAGCTGCTCGAGCTGCTCTTTGATTTTATCGTTAATAACCAACCTCACGTTTGCGCTTTATTAGTATATCCCTTACCATTAAGTATAAGGGAGGATGTTGTTATGCTCAATGCAAACGCGTACTTGGAGATCCCTCAAAGCTCCAAATTCCTTCCTCAAAAAGCGATCTCGGCCATGGATGATGGCGTCACCAAGTTCAAACTCACTCTCAAAATGGCATCTGCCCCTCAGACGGCGGAAGTTGTTCCCGTGGAAAAGTGGCGCGCAATTCTCTGGCGGCTCCGTCTCGTCGGCGAGTATCCGAACGAAAAGATCGGCTACGGAAATCTATCGGTGCGTCTGCCCCTATTGAAGAACGGATTCCTCATCACCGGTACACAGACCGGCCACAGACCCCATCTTCGTCGGGAGCACTACACGCGTGTCGTGAGCTGCGATCCCACAAGAAACCTCGTCAAAGCCGAGGGGGCGATCGGTCCCTCGAGCGAGAGCCTCACCCACTACGCCATCTACGAAGCGCAACCACAGGTGAACGCGGTCTTCCACGTCCACCACAAACTGATCTGGGAGCGTTTGCTCGACTCGGGCGCAGATTCCATCGACGAGTCGATTGCCTACGGTACGCGCGAGATGGCAGAGGCCGCGAAGCTTGCGATCAAGGGGAAGGATTCCGGAATCATCGTCATGAAAGGCCACCCCGAAGGAATCATTGCTTACGGACCCACCCCGGAGGTGGCCGGAAAACTTCTGCTTAAGCTTTACCGCGAGCTTGGGCCCCAGGAAGTGCTTTAAGAAATTCGGCTTCACGCGCAAGGACTTCTCTCGCCGATTCAGCTCGAACGATATACCAGACGAATGGATTGAGTGGAGGCGACAAGAGTTGAGCTGATGGATTTCTTACCGTGTTTGCCCAAGTCTCTTCTGAAAGTACTACCGGTCGCATCGCGAGTTTCACCCACTGCGCCGAAGCTTCTTTCGCGAACTGATAGGCCAACCAGCCCATCGTCTTACGGGGATTCATCTCTGAACCTGGATGAAAGTGCTCATTCCCTTCCTCACCATAGAAGAATGCGTCCACACTGAACGGACCAGTGTAACCACGCGCGGCTACCGATCGCTGGAGTTCCTCAAGTCGCAGGCTCCAGTCACCAGTTCCAGAGGGAGGATCCGCGACCGTCGGTCTATGCAAAAGACTTCCGCGCCACTGAAAACGCTGGTCGATCTCGTTAGCGTAATAAATGAAGCGGTTCTCCTCAGCAATCCACAGCGCGCTCACATCGCGCGTGCGCCGAAAGAGCGGCTCGACGACCACTGGATCTTTCCAGCGAAAGATGAGCTGGGGAAGCTCTGCCGGCGTGACCCGCTGGTGCCCACGACCGGACATGCCGTCGCTCGCTTTGATGAGGTAGGTCCCTTCCAGCACACAGGCCCGAATAGCTTCGAGATTCTCACAAACGCGTGCCTGCATGGGCCAGTGCTCCTGGCACCAGCGCAAAAACTCCGTCTTACTATTCAGCGAGCGCATGAGGTCTTCGGGTTTGCTCTGTCCCCACCAATCCTCCGCATCGCCGCTGGTCACGACAACGGGTCTCGATCCGGTCTGTGAATGGATGTGATCCAAGTACTTCGACGGATACTCCCGATGAGCGAACACGGGTCGATTGGTGAGCCAAAAAGCAAAAAATTCTAAAGTCGCGTTAAGCTGGGGTCTTGGTGGTTTTCCGCTCAGGCGCTCTTCGAAGTCAGCGTTAAACCTAAGGGCCCTCATGCTCTTTCCAGGCCTTGCGGTTGGTGATCCGGAACTCATCCTTAAACTCACCAAGGCGCTGGACCCAATCCGGATCAAGGCCCGCGGCCAGGCGCGTTTCCGGAAGGTAGTTCGCCCCCTTCGCTCTGGCTGGAGTTATGGGAAGAGGAAGCACAGAACGGTAGTACTCCCACAGGTCCTGATCGCCACGCCAATGCTCTAGCCAGTGAGCGCCGAGAGCGACGTGCGTGAGTTCGTCTTCGTAGACGATCCGGAGAATGTCCGCAGTCTCTGAGTCTCCGGCCGCGCGAAAGACCTGCTCGTAGAGAATAGAGAAGTCTAGATTGGCCGACTCGAAAGTCAGGGCCATGAGGGCGAAAAACGACGCCGGAGTCTCGAGCTTCGCCATCTGGCGCCAGAAGAAACTATTTAGAGGAAAATCACCGAACTCGACACCAAAGCTCTTAAGCCGCTGAACGTAGAGCGCCAAGTGTTTTTGTTCGTCACGAATGGCCGCGACGATTCCGCGCTTCATCCGCACGGAAATCTCGTCGTGATGTGGGTAGACGAGAAGTGCTGCCGCCATCATTTCGATCGCGAGCAGTTCGTGGTTCGCAAAACAGTGGATCGCAATGGCGCGGTTTCTGGGAACCTCGAAGCTCCCACGCTTGGGAAACTTCACTTGCTCCTCAGAGAACGCTAGCTTCGGACTGCGTGCAGGGAAATCGGGTAAAGAAAACGGAACCCACTCTCCCATCGGTGCCGAGAGAGAAATGGATGACAGCTTATCCGTGTAGTCGGGGCGCAGGAGGAGATCATGCGCCCACTGCATGATCGTTCGCATCACTAGCCTCGCTTCGGTCCAGGGCCTGGGCCTTTGCCACCACCACCGCCGGAGCGTCTCTTCCGTCGCTTTCCACCCGTGGGGCCGCCACCAGAACCAGTGAACGCTGCTGCTGCACGAGAACCGCCACTCTGAGGTCTGCGAGGACCACCACCGCCGCCAGATCTCGCCGAGCGAAGTGCCCGGAGATCAAGACCACTACCGGCGGGAGCCGTCACGCCCTCGCGGCGCTCGCTCGGGGCCGCGGAACTGGCCTCTGCGCTGCTTGGCCCCTGAGGCCCGCGGTTGTCGCGCGGGCGCTCGGTACTGCGGAAGTCGCGCGGGCCCGCGCCTCGGCGAGAGTTCCGGCGTGCTTGGAAGCAGTTATCACAGATGGCAAAGCGCGAACTCATAGAGAGCTTAGCGCCACACGACGAGCAGCTCTTCGTCGTTTTCTCTGAGAGAAGGCTGTTGAGCTTCTCCACGGCGCGCGCTTTGTTCTCGAGGAGCTGAGATTCTTTGAAGTTAAAGTTCTTGCCGTCGAAGTGCCGCGCGAGCCATTGGTAGAGCTCCACGCACTTGATCGATGTCTCGAGGTAGTCGATGTCGTCGCTCTGGAAGTCGATGTCTTCGTTGAGGATCGGTGCACTGTCGACGTAGTGCTTGAGGATCCAGAGGAAGTACTGCACGTGCTCGACGAGGCCCAGGTTCACGGGAGCACAAGAGAATCCGAAGATCTCCGAGGCACTGAGCTTCACGCGCTCGTCGGTCTGCTCGACCATCTCCGTGATCTCGATCATTTCCTTGAGGTCGGTACAGAAGAAAGGACGCTCGAAAGTCATGGTGTTAAAGAGCCGCAGGAACTCAGAGAGCGAGAGGACCGGGAGACCGTTAATATCGAGGGCGCTGTTCACGCTCTTAAAAATCTCGAGGTCGGGACCGACCATCGCTTTGTCACTCTGACCAAGGGTATGGTCGAGGGCTTCCTGCAGTCGATCGAGGCCTGCGTCAACCCGGTTAAGGGTCGTGGTGTAACCGATGGGGAAACGACCGAAGCGCCCAGCGCGACCAGCGATCTGCTTGATCTCGCTCATGGTGAGCGGGTGTTCTTTATTGTCGATGAACTTCGAGAGCGCCGAGAAGACGATGCGCTGGACCGGCAAGTTCATGCCCATCGCAATCGCATCCGTAGAAACCATGATGTCGGTCTCACCGAAGTCGAACTTACGGGCCTGCTCGCGACGGACTTCAGGCGAGAGGCGCCCGTAGACAATAGAGACCTTAAAATCGAGGTTCTCCAGGTCCGCTTTGAACTTCAGCGCATTACGTCGGCTAAACACAATAAGCGCATCTCCGCGCTCCAGTTCAGCGAGGGTCAGGGTCTTCTCCATGACCTTCAGTTCCGTCATGCGCTTGTACTCGCGGACCTCAAGGGTGTCGCCGGTGAGCTTTAGGATTTGCTTCACGAGCTCCAGCACGGAGGCATCACCGCAGAGATGGACTTCGTCGGCCTGGAGGTTCACGAGGGCTCGGGTCCAGGCCCAACCGCGCTGGGGGTCCGTCAGCATCTGAATCTCGTCGATGACGGCACAGTCGAAGCGTTCGTTGAGACGGGCCATCTCAATGGTCGATGAGTAGTGTGTGGCGCCCGGGATCTCGATGACTTCTTCGCCGGTTAAGAGCGTCGTGATCGCGCCCTTCTGGTTAAGAGTATCGAAGAGTTCTGCCGCCAAAAGCCGCAGCGGTGCGAGGTAGCAGCCGTGCTTCGCCTTCGAGAGGGCTTCGATGGCATGGTAGGTTTTCCCCGAGTTCGTCGGACCCATGTGGTAGATGATCTTACGATTGATCTTCCGAGCTTCCGCGTGGACCCAGAACTGCCCGAGGTAGTCTCTAAGAATCGTGCTCGAGATGTCCTTGCGCTTAAGCAGGAGCACCGAGCGCGTGAACTTTTCAAACTCTTTCTTAAGGAAGCCTTCTGGCTTCCAGATCCCCGTTTCTTGCTGGAGGAAAAAACGCTCGTACTCCGCCGGGGAGATGATCTCGGGCTTGAGGCCCTGCTCGACGAGGCAGGTGTTGAAGAACACCATCAGCTTCTCGCGGTAGAGCTTCCCCAGAGGCGAAGTTCCAGAGAACTTCGAGCGGAATACGGCCTTCACTTCGCTCTCGATCTTGTTGAGCGAGCTGCGCTTGAACTTGTTGCGGACCTGGTTGATCCCGCGCTCCATGTTCTTACGCAGATTAAATACATAGTTCGAGACGTCAGTGATGGAGCGCGTGAGGACCATGTCGAAGAGGCGCTCTTCAGCATCGCTCATCATTTTCTCTTGGCCCGCCATCACTTCTTCGCGCAGCTTCGTGCGGAAATCAGCCAGGCACTGGGTACACTGGCACGCGAGTTCACCGATGCTAAGGCGCAGGTCGAACTTCGTCTTTAAAACTTCCTGCGTCTTCTGGTGCGCATGGAGCACATCCTTACACCAGTCGCGGAATCCCTCTCGGTACGAGGCCACGAGCTCAGCATTGAACGCCTCCCCGACAACCAGAGGCCACTGATCCGTTCGTGGAAAGAGGAAGTTATCGAGCAGAGCGACCTCGAAGAGCGCGTCACGGTTGAGGAGCTCTCGAACGGGACCATAGTTTTTTTCAAAGACCACGTCGAGAGTCGGTACTTCCGCGAGCAGTTTCGCGAGTTCGGTGTACACAACTTCCAGTGTCTCAAGAACGATGCTTGCGTCACTCACCGAGCGGATCATGTCCGGGGAGTCACCAGCGAGGCTCGTGGAGACGAGGGCTTTACGTGAGAGTTCTAGGTTATTTTGCAGATCCGCGAAGAGAGCACGCGGATCTGCGGAGAAGTTCGGTGTTAGTTCATTCATTAGTTCGCTAACTCTACCATATAGGCGAGAGCGAGTTTAGCAAATTTTGCGGCATGGAGCGCATTCCCCCCGGCCGACTCAATCGTGTCTTTGTCGGAGTGGATGAACCGGTTACGGTCTGCCATGTTCGACTCGAAAGGAATTGACGCGGGGAAACCTGCGTTAGTCCAAGAGGCGTGGTCACTGCATCCGTAGCCACACTTCGAGTAACCCCACGGAACCTTAACGTATTCATCCACAAGGTTTCCAAGGAAAGCATTCTGTGCCGCGTTCGTGAAGTCCGACATGAAGACGATATCACGGTCGGCGGTGCCTTTCTTGAGCGTCATATCAAACTGCAGCTTTCCGATGACTCGCTTACCGGATGCCTTATAACTATTGGCGATATCCTTGGAACCAAGGAGTCCAACTTCTTCGGCTGCATACGCAATCAACTGAATGCTGCGCTTTGGACGAAAGTCGTGCTGCAGGAGAACGCGGAGAGCTTCGGTGATGGTCGCGATCCCTGAAGCATTGTCATCAGCGCCGGGAGCACGCGAGCGTTCTCCACCGAACCAACCACCACCGATGGAATCGGCGTGACCACCGAGAACGATGATCTCACCAGGGCTCTCGGAACCTTCGATCGTGAGAACCACAGACGGCTGAGGAAATCCAGCGTGCTGGTAGAACTCGACCTTCGCGTCGCTACGACCAGCGACGAGCTTCTGCCACGCCTCGAGGATGAACTTCTGCGACTCTTGGCCCGTTGCCGATTTGTAGTGACGGTTATTAAACGCCGACATCCCCCGGATCATCGTTTCTATCTCCGTCGCGCTGACTTGCTCAATCATCTTGGGAACAACTGCCTTATGGGTAATCTCGTAATCAGAGAAGATGCCCTTCATGCCGTAGAGCATTTCACCGTTAGGCTCAAACGCGGCCTGTGCCTCCTCGAGGGTATCGTGGGCAATGAACCCCCCGCAACGGTGGAGCTCGTGATGAATGGCATGGGAGAGAGCTTCAATCTGATCTTCCGGAAGCTGGATGAGAGACACGCCTTGAGCTTCTTTCTCGACCATCAGCGCTTTCTGGGCCGGCGCGAGTGACGAAAGAATTTTTGAATCGACGGTCACCCACTTAAGGGGACGAGCTGCCTGTGCCTCCATGGCCAGTACGGCTAAGAACAACAAAATTTTCAACCTTTACATCCTTGTCAAAGTTACACCTATTAGCCCACGGCCACTGAAGCTTGCCAAGCATCAGTGAGAAGAAGTCAGATGAATTCCAATTTACTATCTAACTATGCGCAGCAACCACGGAAGTCGTTTACAATAGAAGGTATGAAAACATCTCTTACTAAAATGCTTGGAATTACCCACCCTATCATCATGGCGCCGATGTTCCTGGTGACCACACCAGAAATGGTGATCGCCGCCGGCGACGCCGGTATCACTGGGTGCATCCCTGCCCTCAACTGGCGCACCATCGAGGAGCTCGAAGCAGGAATCAAGAAGATTCAAGCTGCTTCGAAGGCGCCCTTTGGCATCAACCTGATCGTCAATAAATCCAACCCGCTATTTCAGAAGCAGCTGCGGAAATGCCTGGACCTCGGTGTGAACTACTTTATTACTTCCCTGGGTTCACCGGAGGAAGTTATCCGTGAGTCACACAAGCAAGGCTGCAAGGTCTTCTGCGACGTCACCGATGGTGAGTACGCACGCAAGGTAGAAGACCAGGGCGCCGATGCTCTGATTGCGGTCAACTCCGGAGCTGGCGGGCACCTCGGAAACATCCCCGCCTCGATCCTCGTGCCGATGCTGAAAGCACAAAGTAAGATTCCCGTCATCGCCGCCGGCGGCGTCGGCGAGGGCCATGGCCTCTTCTCCATGCTCGCCCTCGGCGCCGATGGTCTCTCGATCGGCTCTCCCTTCATTGCCACGAAAGAGGCGAAGGTCAGCCAGGGCTACAAGGATGCCTGTGTGAACTTCAAGGCCCGGGACATCGTTGTCACCACCAAGCTCTCCGGCAGTCGCTGCACCGTGATCAACACACCTTATGTAAAGAAGATCGGTACCGAGCAGAACTTCGTCGAGGGCTTCCTGAACAAGAACAAGCAGCTTAAGAAGTACGCGAAGATGGTGACCTTCTGGAAAGGCATGAAACTCCTCGAGAAGGCGGCATTCTCGGCGAGCTACCAGAGCGTCTGGTGCGCCGGAAGTTCGATCGAGTTCACGGAGAAGATCACAAGTGTCGGTGAAGTCGTCGAGCGCTTCACCACCGGGTTCGAGGCTGCCGTCAAAGAGTTCGACGCCAGGAGATTGGCCCCATGAAAGGCGCGAAGATCCTCGAGGTTCTCCTCTCTCGCTCGGATAAGCTCTCGCTCATTGCGACCGACAATCTGATGCGACTTGCGATTCCTTTCAACGCCCCACACGGATTCGCGTTCAAGAAGATCACAGACGAGGAAGTCCAGATTAGTCTCCCGAACTTCAAGCTCAACCACAACCACCTCGGGGGGATGCACGCCTGTGCCATCGCGACGCTCGGCGAGTTCTGCGCGGGGATGACGCTCGTGAAGCACTTCGGGATGAGCGAGTACCGCTATATTCTTTCTGAGCTCTCCGTGAAGTACCACCTACAGGGGCGCACGGGCCTTGTGGGAACGGCGAAGCTCTCCGCCGAGCGCGTCGCAGAGATCAAGCAGCAGCTCGCTACTCAAGACAAGATTCTCATCGAGCACAATACGGAGATTGTTAACCGGCGCAGTGAAAAGGTCGCGGACGTGCGGACTGTGTGGCAGATGAAAGACTGGAAGAAAGTTCAGCTCAAATAAAAAAGGGCCCCATTCGGGGCCCTTAAATTACGGGGAATAGATCACGGCGCGAGAGACTTTAGAACATTAATATTGGTGATGTATGTTACGTCTTCACCGCTGCCACCGTCGTTACTTACCACGTTCGACACCCTGCAATTCCCAGGGCCAGCCACATAGTCTTGATCACCGCGCACGAGAATTCCCTCAACTTCTAGCGTATTTGCATTGAACACTGCAGACCCCGAGTTACCACCGTAGGTATCCAAGTTTCCGACGAAGAAAGTACTCTCGAGCGACCTCACTGCGGCCCCATCAGCAACCTTCGTCGGAAGCCCCGTGGGGTGACCAATCACGATCAACGGAGTGCCGACCTCGATCTTTCCTTCGCGGCGGAACTTCAGCGGAGCACGGTCAAGGACGGGGCGGTCGAGTTCGATGACCGCGTAGTCGTTCTCAGTTTCATTGTCATTGATCTGCTCCACGATCTTCTTGCAGCCGTAGATGTTACTCTTCTTAAGACTGACAGACGTCTGCGTAGCAGAGTCGATTTTGTAATCGAAGGCCCACTGGAGGTCCGCGCAATCACTCTCCGTCTGGACGCAATGGCCTGCGGTCACGAGGAGCGTCTCCGACACGAGGAAGCCTGAGCAAAACGCGGCAGTCGGTTGCTTTGCGAAGCGCTCGCTCGAACAGATCCCCTGGCTCTCGAGGCTCGGGCCCGAGACGACGATCGTGTTCCCGGCGCCGGGCTTCTTCTTCGCGGAAGAGATATCCGAGACAGAGATCATCGCCGCCGTCGACCGCGCGAGGAGGGCCACCTCAGGGTTTAGGACCTGGTAGAGGTCGAGGCGGTTGTCGTCGCCATAGATAATTTTATCGTTGGCGTGAATCGAGCCAGTCGTAGCGAGAACGAGGGCGATGAGCAGCATAGAAACTCCTAGAGCTTTTTAATTTCTTTTACGTTGGTGATGACCGTAACCGCTTCCGTCGCCGCGTCGACCGGGACGACGTTCGAGACGTTACAGCCGTCCAGCGTTTCCACGTAGTCGCGGGCGCCGCGGACCAAGATGCCTTCGACCTCGAGAGTCTTGGCGTTGAAGACGGCAGAGCCGGAGTTGCCACCGTAGGTGTCGAGGTTCGTGCGGAAGAAGACGTTGTTCTTGTACTCCATCACTCGAGCGCCGTCGGCAATCTTCGTGGGTAGGCCTGACGGGTGGCCGATGACGACCAGCGGAGTTTCCATGGCGATGCGACCGGAGCGACGGAACTTGAGCGGTTTGCGATCGACCACTGGACGATCAAGCTCAACCACGGCGTAGTCCATCTGTGTTACGGGGTCGAGGATCGAACGCACGACTCGCGCACAGCTGTACACGTTGTTCGACTTCAGGAGCGGCTGCTCCATGGCGGAGGAACTGAGGTTGTAGTCAAACACCCAGGCATACTCCTCGCACCCCGAAGTTTCGTTGATGCAATGGCCTGCCGTCACGAGCGTTGTCTCGTTCACGAGGAACCCTGAGCAGTTGGCGATCGCGGGCTGACTCGCGAAGCGCTCGCCGGCACACACGTTCATACTTCCTTGAAGGCTCAACATCTTCATCAGCGAGGACGCCATGGTTCCTTTCTGGTAAAGCTCGGCTTTCCAGTGCGGCACCATCGCAGCGGTCGCACTCGCGACTTCGAGGAGTGCCTTGTTCTTCACCTGGAAGACATCCTTACGATTATCGACGCCGTAGATAATTTTATCGCCGGTGGCAGCGCCGCTAACCTGAGACATCGCGAGCAGAGAAAGAATGA
>JBKHVY010000062.1:0-7008 GCA_046569805.1 Bacteriovoracia bacterium
GGAAGTGAGGAGTGAGATTATTCGGGCACGATAATTTCGTCAAGCAAGAAAAACTTCTAAAGTGAAAAAAAATTACAAAAAAAAGGGGCCCTAAAAGGCCCCTGTTTAATATCAAATAAAATGCTACTAAGTTCTCAATGGGTATCCAGACTTTTCAAGCACTTGGACGACTTGTTTTTCGGCCTCCGAAAGGAACTCTGAAGTCAGTGTGGCATTGGGATCTTCAAAAACAATTCTCAGAGTAATCGACTTCTCTTCTTCCGAGAATGAATACACTCCCAAGATGTGTGCTGATTTCATCTCCTTTAGCTTCAAGCTCGAAAGACACTTCACAACGTCTCCAGCTGGAACATCACTCTTTGCAGTGACAGACACATCGAAGCTCGAGCTTGGGAACTTCGGAATGTGCGAGTACTTCGTCTTGTCTTTCGATTCGCGCGCTTCGAAGTCCGTGAGATCAATCACGACGAAACTAAAGTATCCCTTCGCTTTGAAGTCCTTCATCACGAGCGGATGAACCGTAGTCGCAGCACCGTGGAACTTGCCCTGGATGCGGATGTTCACGAACTCGTGAGGGTGAGATCCTTTCCAGTCATAGGGAACAAGAGCATTTGGAAACTTGTCGTTCTTCGTTTGAAGCTCGAATGGAAGTCCGAGCGTGTGGAGGAGCTTCTCTGTGTGATTAAGTAGCTCGACGAACCGGCTCGCCTCTCGCGAATACATGCCGAGCAGAAGGCAAGAGCGCTCGCTCTCGTAACCCATGTAAGCTCGGCCGTGTTCGTAGAAGGTGAAAGTTGAATGGTGTTTCTGGTTCTCTGCCATCACCTGCAACGCCGATGGGATGAGCGAGGGCCGCATGCGGTCTTGCTCGATCGAAATCGCGTTCACTAGGACGAGTTTGTTGTGATCTCCAGGCCAGCTCGCCTTCTTCAAGAGCTCAGCTCCGACCAGCGGATAAGTCATGACTTCGAGAGCGCGCGCTTCGAGGACCATGAAGTCCTGAACTTTCCGCTGGAGCACCTTCTGTGCCGACAAACGGACCGGACGCACTGGCAAGAGAGGTGAAACCGGAACAATATTGTCGTAGCCGATCATGCGACCAATCTCTTCGATGAGATCCTCTACGCACGAAATATCTTTCGTGGTTCGGAAGGTAGGAACCACGACCGTGAAGTTTTCACCTTGGACTTCGACGCTAAAGTCGAGGGCTTTGAAGTAGTTCACGAGGCGCTCGGCGCTGAGGTCCATGCCGAGAACCTTCGTGATTCGCGAGCGAGTGAACTTGAGTTCGACGGGCTTCGCGAGGGTCTCCTCGCGGAACCAAGATTGGATTCCGCCGGCGACCTTCGCCTCTGGGTGTAACTGGATCAAGAGTTCCACTAGTCTCAAAAGCGTGCGGCGACACTGGTGGGAGTCGAGGGTCTTCTCGAAGCGCTGAGACGAATCGGATCGCAGTCCCAGGCGGACCGAGGTCTTGCGAACTTCGGCCGGGTCCCAGTTGGCGACTTCGATGAACAGGTTCACCGTCGCTTCCGTCACACCACTCGACTCGCCTCCCATGATTCCAGCAAGAACCAGAGCGCCGTTTGAGTCCGCTATAACCGTGTCGTGTGCGATTAGTGCACGCTCCGTTCCGTCGAGGGTTTTGAACGCGCTGTCGGTCTTTTGGCGACGAATGGTGAGATGATTTTGTGCGATCCGATCAGCATCAAAAATATGGTTCGGCATTCCAAGCTCGGCCATGACGTAGTTAGAAACGTCGACGACGCTATTGATGGGCCGCAGTCCCACCGCGACGAGACGCCGCTGTAGCCAATCAGGCGACTGGCCGACCTTGACTCCGCGGATGTTAAGCCCGAGGTAGGCCCAGGCAGAAGAGTCATGATCAACGGTGAAAGAGATCGGACCGTTTCCTGATCCGATGAGCCCTGTGATTTTTTTCTCCCAGGCCGTATCAAAAGGATTCTTGAGCGGAGTCTGGTGAGCAGCAGCGAATTCACGCGCCTGTCCAAAAACGCCCCAAAGATCCGGACGATGAGTCAGAGACTTGTTATCCACTTCCAACACCACGTCAGCTTTTGAGTTTGTAAACTCGGAGAGCTTCATGCCGATGCTCGCATCGCTCGGAAGCTCCATGAGGCCATCGACCCCAGCGCCGAGGCCCAGTTCCGTAGACGAGCACAGCATCCCGTCGGAGAGGATGCCGCGGATTTTTTTGGGCTCGAGCTTTAGGCCACTCGGCAAAACTGTTCCGATTGGTGCGTAGAAGACTTTCATCCCCTCGCGAACATTGCTGGCGCCACAGACCACCTCGCGCGGACCTTTGCCGGTTTCAAAGGTCACAAGATTGAGTTTGTCTGCTTCAGGATGCGGTTTCTTTGAGAGGACTTGAACGATCTGAACGTTCTCCATCCCCGCCCCAGAAACGATGACCCCCTCGACTTCAGCCGTGGTGAGGGTGAAGCGCTCGGAGAGCTCCTTCGGACTCATATCGGGAACTGCCACGAAGTCTTTGATCCATTCGAGTGAAATCAGCATAGGGCCTCTTAGAAAGTTTTAAATTGAGAGTTAAAGCGAAGATCGGCACCGTGGATGAGACGGATGTCATCGATCCCATAGCGCATCATCACCAGACGGTCGAGGCCTAGCCCAAAGGCGAAGCCGTTGTACTTCTCCGGGTCGATGCCGCCCGCCTTGAGGACGTTCGGGTGGACCATGCCACACGGGAGGAGTTCAACCCATCCGACGTGCTTACACACTGAGCAGCCTTTTCCGCCGCAGATGAGACACTTGATATCGAGCTCGAATCCTGGTTCAACAAACGGGAAGAACCCAGGACGCAGACGGACTTCGACCTCTTTTTTGAAGATCTCAGACAAAAGGGTCTTCATGAAATAAATCAGGTTACCGATGGAAACATCTTCACCCACCATCATGCCCTCGAGCTGATGGAAGCACATCTCGTGGGAGGCGTCCGTTCGCTCGCAGCGGAAGACTTTGCCTGGGCCCACAAATCGAAAAGGAGGTTTGCGGGTCTTCATACCACGCACCTGGATGGTGGAAGTGTGGGTACGGAGGAGGTGCTTCTTATCCTCGAACCAGAAGGTATCCTGCATATCGCGAGCAGGGTGATTGGCCGGGATATTGAGAGCTTCGAAGTTGTGCCATTCGTCTTCAATGTGAGGACCATCGAGCACCTCGAATCCCATGGACAAGAAGATGTCTTCGATCTCGCGTTGTACGATGGTGACCGGATGGATACCCGCGGACGTGAGGCCACCCTCCAGAACGCTCTCGCGGAGCGAGAAATCCACTTTGTTTTTCAACAGCGCTGCATTGATCTCCGCGGACTCGAGCTCGGTGATCTTCGCTGCCACAAGTTCTTCAATCTGCGTCTTCGCAACGTTCGCTTCAGCGCCTAGAGTCTTCCGTTGTTCGGGAGTCGCGTCCTTCAGCCCCTTGAGGATTTCAGATAACGCTCCTTGCTTCCCAAGGATCTGCGCCTTGAGATTGAGTACGTCAGCGACCTTCGTCGTCTGGTTTAGGTCTACGGTGAATTTTGCGATGATGTCAGGAATGGAGTTCATATTTTCTCTATAGGTTTTTGTAGAATGATTGGAGTTCGTCGATTGTACAGAGGGCCGTGCCGCGCTTTCGGACGACGACACCAGAGGCGCAGTTACCAATCCACGCGGCTTCCTCCAGACTGGCCCCTGAGAGGAGTGACGCGGTGATGGCAGAGATCGCTGTGTCGCCTGCACCGGAGACGTCAAAAACCTCGTTGGCGACAGTTGGGATCACCTTCAGAACGCCGTCGAGTTCAGTGTCGAGCATCCCCATCCCATCGGGGCCGAGTGTCACGATAATTTTCTTGAGCGCGAGCTTCTCCACGAGGATCCTGGCCATGGTCTCGACGTTGCGCTCTTTGAAGTACCCCAGGGCTTCGACCATGAGCTGCGCTTCCGTGAGGTTTGGCTTCAACAAATGAGCGCCTCGGTACCACAGCGGAGGCGTGGTTCTCGAAGGATCAACGGCCACGAATTTCTTGGCCTCTGTGAAAGAGCGGATGGTGTGCTGAATCAGGTCCTCTCCAAGAAGCCCCTTGCCGTAGTCTTCGATGATCACTCCCGAATGGTCGCGAGAAAACTCCGAGCAGCGGAGCTTAAACTTACCGTACATCTCGTCGCTCAGAGCATGGCGACTTTCGTAGTCCACGCGACAGATCTGCTGCGTACCAGTGGTCACGCGCTCTTTGTAGGTGGTCATCCGCGACGGATCACGAACAAGTCCCCACGTCTTTAGTCCCCGTTCCTCGAGGAGCGAGTCGAGGAGATCCGCGCGCGAGTCGCTTCCCACGACCCCACACAGCGTCGACGCGACGGTGAGGCTCTTCAAGTTATCCGAGACGTTGGCCGCAAGGCCCAGCTTGTTCCACTCCTTAGACACTTCGAGCACCGGCACCGGCGCTTCCGGTGAGATGCGCTTGACGTCGCCGTAGGTGTACTTGTCGATTCCGACGTCACCGATGACGAAGACCGGATCGAGCGTAGTAAAGTTCTTAAGGATCGCCTGAAAGCGCGCGTCTGTTGGCTTCATAATTCTCCTCGCCGCCGCTTCCATTCGGAAACGATCGTCGTTACGATTTGTTCGATCGAAAGACCCGTAGTATCGATGACCATGGCGTCTTCTGCTTTCTTAAGGGGAGCGATCACACGGCTCATGTCCTGGTGATCACGCTCTTGTATATCACTCAGCACAGTATCGTAGCTGAGTTCATTCTCACCCCGCGCCTGGAGTTCATCGAAGCGGCGCTTAGCACGCTCGTCCGGAGAGGCCGTCAGGTAGCACTTGAGAAGAGCGTTCGGAAAGATGACCGTACCGATGTCACGACCATCAAGAATCGCCGCTCGATCTTTCACGATAGCACGTTGCCAGTTTTTTAAGAAGTCTCGGATCACAGCGTGCTTCGAGACGTGGGACGCAAGTGCAGAGACGTGGTGCTCACGGATTCGATTAGTAAGGTTTAAGTTATCGAGCTCAACCAATACACCCGGTGAGACATCGTAGGCGAAGCGATGGTCGTGAAAAAACTTCTCGATGCGCTGAACGTCCAAAGGAGAAAGGGCCGCAACTTGGAAGTCGATGTCGAGATGCTGGAGAGCGAAGGCCACTGCGCGAAACATGGCCCCTGTGTCGATGTACGTGAGATTAAGCTCCCGGGCAACGAGCTTTGCGACGGTAGACTTTCCGGAGCCCGACGGACCATCGAGAGCAATGACTGGATCAAAACTGGACATAAACACCTTTGAGAATCAGGTGCTTATGATAGGTCAAAGGATGATTGCGAGGCAATTAGATCGAGCGTAAAAAACTAAACTGGGTCGATAAATTTAGTGCCTCAAACTTTGCGGGCCACAGAAGTTTTACAAGCAATGGATTCAACCGTTGCTCTATCGCGTTAGCTGCCTGCCCTAAGTGAATCGACCCTGACCATTCAGGATAGCGTGCAGGAGCACCCGCTTGATCTTCCATCAAGAGTGAAAAGGCCAAGAGTTCCTTCGTGGTTAATTGCTCAAGCTGGGGCTTCAGCCGCACAAAGAGACTCCACTCGCGCTCCGAGTCATATGACGCAAAACGGCTACTAGCCTTGGGCTTCTGTTTTTGAATCTGCGCCACCACGTTTCGTCGTACCTGCACAAGATCTATGAGCTGCTGATTAATTCCATCGAGCTCTGCCCGGAGCTCTCGAAGATCATGGGATGAGACTGACATTGGCGTTGTGACTGAGGTTTTTTGTGATGTGCAAGTAAGCCTGCATGACTTTATTCAAATAGTGATTCTTCTTACCTACCGGGAGGTCATTTTTGAGACGCTCTTTGGTCCAACTCGGGCCCATGTTATAGGCGACGGTTGCGTGGAAATGGTTATTCTCGAAATTTTTAAGGAGAGATTTGAGATAGTATATACCGACCTCAAGGTTCCGAAGCTTTGCGACCATTCCACTATAGCCGAAGGCTTTGTAGGACTCAGGATAGGCCGCAGATAAATAGGCCTCACCGCGATCAGATTCGAGGGAAACGCCCTCAGCTTTCATGACCTCGAGCAAGTGATAATAGGTATCAGGCATAACCTGCATTAAACCGCTGGCGCCTTTGGAGCTCGTGGCCTTGAGTCTAAAATTCGACTCTGTCCACATCACCGACAAGACCCAGAAGGGATCCACATCGTGTTTTTCGCAAAGAGTGAGGACGGGGGTGATGACCTTGTTCACTTTCGGACGCAGCTTTTCCGGGAAGACCTCGATGATCCGACTCTCGGCCTCGATGGCCGTGCTCGTATTAAACAGCGTTAAATCGCCGACAAAGAAGCCCAGTGCATTGGCCCGGAATCGGTAAGACTTATGGCGCTTACTGTAGAAGAGGTCAGGGTACAGGAATTTAAAGGCGAAGAGCCCAAATAGGATCAGCGAGAACGCCGGGATCCGATAGACCGCTATGGACTTCCAAAACTGCCACCGCTCGGGGCCCGTGACCGCAGGGACTGCGTCACTGATGTCGTCGCTTTGGGGTTTCATCATGCATTAACCTCTACCTTAGGGGTCTCTCAAATGGCAAATTCGCTTGACCAATTCGCGGGCCTCTCTGACGATAAGGTGTAAAAAATACGATAACACCGCACCGGTGCTGACGGAAATTCGAGGGATTATGTCGCAAAATAAATTGTCTTTGGAGAAGTCCGCTTACCTCTTACAACATGCGGAAAATCCGATCCATTGGCATGCGTACAATCAGGAAGCTCTGGATCTTGCGAAGAAACTCGACCGCCCTATCTTTCTGTCTATTGGATACTCAACCTGCCATTGGTGCCACGTCATGGCCCGGGAATCGTTCGAGGACCAGACTACTGCCGACATTCTCAATAAGTCCTTCGTTTGCATCAAAGTCGATCGCGAAGAACACCCCCACATCGATCACCTCTACCAAACAGTCGCGGCAGCCGCGACAGGCC
>JBKHVY010000062.1:7018-11692 GCA_046569805.1 Bacteriovoracia bacterium
GGGGTGGGTGGCCTTTAAGCGTCTTCGTGACGCCTGACTTGAACCCCTTCTACACTGGGACCTACTTCCCAAAAGTACCCACAGGCAGCATGCCCTCGTTTAAAGAAGTCCTCGCCCACCTCGAGGGAGTCTACAAGACGAACCGCGCCCAGATCGAGGAGCAAGGAAGAAGTCTTCTGGAACAAATCGCCCAGTCTCCCAAGCTCGAGAAGAAAGTCGAATTCGACGGGCACTTCCCGAGCCCCGCGGCCATCATGAACGCAATTCACAACTACGCCGACAAGGCCAACGGCGGCTATGGCCAGGCGCCGAAGTTTCCGCACTTCGCGTTCCTCGAGTGGGCCTGCGAGCAAATCCTGGAAGGCATGATTCCTCAGGACCAAGGCCAGCACATCGTCGACACCATCGAAAAGATGATGATGGGTGGACTCTACGATCAGATCAAAGGTGGCATCCACCGCTACTCCACCGATGCCGGTTGGGTCGTCCCGCACTTCGAAAAGATGCTCTATGACCAAGCGGGACTTTTGAAAGTCCTCGCCAAAGTTACGCCCTTCTACCCCTCTCCGCTCTTGTTCGACGGGATCCTACAGACGCTCGAATACTTGAATAGCGAAATGGTGTCCGACGACGAGTTCTTCATGGCAGCTCAAGACGCAGATTCCGAAGGACAGGAAGGACTGTATTTTACCTTCTCGAAGGAAGAGTTCGAGCACTGCCTCAAGGAAAACAGCGAGCTCGGCGCCTTCCAACCAGTGTGGACCGACTGGTTCCGAATCACCGATGCTGGAAACTTCGAACAGGGCCTGAACGTGATTTCACTTAACCCATCTTTGAAGAATGAATTCTACTCTCCTGAAGGCTGGGAAGTCGTGCGCAAGATCCGGCACGCGCTGCTCGAAGAAAGAAAGCAACGCATCCCACCGGCGACCGACCGCAAGGGTGTGGCGAGCTGGAACTTCATGATCCTTTCCGCCCTGTGCGATGTGATTCAATACAGCCGCGTCCCTGCCATTACGCAGAGTGCCCTCAAACTCCTCCACAAAGTGATCGAAGGTGTCTCACGCACCTTCATCGCCGTCGACGCCTCAGGCCGCCACGTCCTGCGCCACACCACCACCACTGACAAGGCACCGCTCTACCTCGAAGACTACGTGCAGTTCTGCGAAAGCCAGCTGCGCCTGTACGAAGTGACGAGCACTGATGTCTTCTTGGTCAATGCCAAAGAAACCATGGACTTCATCCGCCGGGAATTCTTCGTCGACAAGATGCCCTCTCTGACCGCGGTCTCGAGTGGCGCCACCATGCGTGCTCCGCTCAATGACCAGTCGTACCGGTCGACCCTTGCGACGCTGCTTCTTACCTCGACGCGCCTATCCGTCATCTACCCGGAGTACCATCCTGAACTGTTCTGGGGCGCCCAGTGGCACGAGTGGATCCAGCTCGCTCTCTCTAACCCCGTCTCTCATGGAGAGGCGCTGCGCGTGTTCACCTATCCGCTCGAGATCTACCGCAGGGTCGAGGTGCCGCGCCCCTGGGTCAACGACGAAGAGTTCCAGCGCCTGCGCTCGCACTTTCTGGGTCGCTTCGTAATAGACTACCACGACCGCCCGGACGAGAAGTGGCAGGTGTGCAACCGCACTGAGTGCGAAAAGCAGGGCCAGGGGCTCGAGAGCCTCCTCGAGACCTTCAGTAACGCGGAAGCCGAGGTCCAGTGAAGCCCCTCGCGGGTCTTCGGGTTCTGGATCTCACGCAGCGGCTGCCGGGCCCCCTGGCAGGCCACTTGCTGAGTCTTCTGGGGGCAGAGGTCACGAAGCTTGAGGACGAGCGCTACCAAGACGCCTTCATCGCCGAAGGTGCGCGCCCGGGGCTGGAGAATTTCCGCAGCTGGTACGACGAGCTCAATCGCCACAAGACACTTGTCCGGCTGGATTTTTCCGCTCCCTCTGCAGCGGCCGACGTGAGTGACATGGTCGCCGCCCACGACATCATCCTCTCGGGCCTTCCCGAAAAGATCTCGCAACGACTGGGGCTCACCGTACTCGATGCGCCCAAGGTCCTCCTCAAGGTGGGAGCTTCGAAGCACCACGAAGCGGCCATGCATGACCTCAACGCCCTCGCCTTTTCCGGATTTTTGGCCCTCCACGTAGAGGGGCAAACTCAGTCCCCGCTGGCACCGCCCTTCATGCCAGTGGCGGGGATCAGCTTCGGGCAGCAGATTGCACTCACTGCATTGGCCCGGCACTGCCAGGCGCAGCGTGAACAAAAACCTATAATTTCAGAGGTTTTTCTTTACGACGAATTACTCAAAGTCATGGGGCCCTTGTGGGCCGAGAGTTTGCGTCAGCAAAAGCAGACGAAGTTCTTACATAATGGCGCTTTCCCGTGCTACTGTCTCTACCGCAACAAGGACGGCGACTGGCTCGCCGTCGCTGCCGTCGAAGAAAAATTTTGGAACGAGTTTGTCCGATTGTTCAACTTGCCGCTCAGTGCAGATGATCGATTCTCAACAGATCCTGATGTTTTTCAACACGTCGTGCAGGCGATTGAAGTCCGCTCCACGGTCGAACTCCAGAGCTTGCTTGCGAACAAACAACTTTGTGTTTCCATTTTAGGAAAATAATTTGCTGAGGAGATTGCCATGAGCAGACGTGTTATCGGATTCCACTACACTCTTACAGACAAGGCCGGAACAGTGATCGATAGCTCGATCGGTGACGAGCCACTGGTCTTCCTCGAGCAGAGCCACCAGATCATTCCGGGCCTCGAGAAGGTCCTGGTCCTCATGAACGTCGGTGACAAGCGCAAGATCGAAGTCAAGGCCGCGGACGCCTACGGCGACATCAACCAGGAACTCATCATCAACGTCAAGCGCACGCAGTTCCCTCCGGGCGCCCAGCTCAACGTCGGTGACCAGTTCCAGGTCAACGAAGACGCGCACTCACCAGTGTTCACGATCATGAGCCTCACGGCCGATGAAGTGAAAGTTGACGGGAACCACCCGATGGCGGGCAAGGACCTCTTCTTCGACGTCGAGATCACAACTGTCCGTGAAGCCACAGCTGAAGAGATGGCCCACGGCCACGCGCACGGCGAGCACGGCCACGGTCACCACTAAGCTAAACGAACAATCCCTTCTTGCTCGGTGACGAGTGGGAAGGGATCGTTTTTCAGCAGCAGAAATCCATCCAGATCTCCCCAGTCCATCCACGGCGCCAAGTGTAGGGCGTAGCGAATCCCCAGCCCCGTTTCCACCATACAACCCACCATCGTCTTAAAGCCCAAGGAACGTGCGCGCACGAGAAAGTCTCGGCCCTTAAGAAGGCTTCCGGTCTTCATGAGTTTGATGTTCACCGCGCGGAACATCGACTGGAGCTCCTCGAGGTTGTCCGTGTCTTCGATCGATTCGTCGGCCATGATCACGTACGGTGTGCGTGGGTGGAGCTCACGGTACATGTCCTTCGCGGCGGCCGGGAAAGGCTGCTCGATGAATTCCACAGGAAGACCTTTGAGCTTCGCCTCGAACGCCAGGTAAGCCGAGAGATCCGTCCAGCCCTCGTTCCCGTCGATGCGCAGCGCCTTCCCCGGCGCCACCCGCGCCACCTCTTTCACGAGATCCCAGGCGCAATCTTGATTGACCTTAATCTTGAGACTCTTAAAGCGCGTCAGAGGGGCGAGGTAGGCTTCGACTTCGCTCGGATCCATGATCGGGATCGACATCGAGGTCGGCATGACGAGGGGGCCCTTCGCTCCCAGAAAGTCGGCCAGAGAAAGACCCTGCTGCTGCGCCTTGAGGTGAATGAACGCCGACTCGAGCGCGAAGCGCAGGCTGTGCTTCCACGGACGAGCGTCGAGTGCCGCTTCGTACCCCGACGAAGCGAGCTTCTGAAACTCCCGGAACTGCGCTTCGATGACCTCCGGAGATTCGCCGTACCGCACGTTCGGAGCGACCTCACTTCGCGCCACGTGCACTCCGTCGCGCAGGGTAACGATCAAGTTCGTCTTCTCGGTGCTCGCGTTGCGCGAGATCTTCCAGACGACGTTCAGTGGAAGGGAGATTCGCTCTAGTGCCAAGTCCATGCGTTGCCTTTTATTGTGCCAAGAGGTTTGAACAAATCCGAGCGCTCGTAGTCGGCCGGCGAGATCCCGGGTTCGCCCTGGGGGACGTCTCCGTTGAAGTAGGCACTCCAGCCGGCGAAGTTCTCCGAGTAGTCCATGGGCTTAGGCCTCATCGGGGTCTCGAGAAATTGATTCAGAAGTTTCGTCACGAGTTCAGAACAGTAGAACGCCTCACGGCCATCGCGCCCGAGGTTGTCCCAGCGGAAGGCGCGGTCGAACTCGGCGCCGAGCCACGGGGCGATCGCCTCGAGGAGTCGAAACGTCGTGCGTTCGCGAGGCCTCAGGATCTTGTGCGCACGCGAGGGATCGCCCTTCGCCAGAAACTCCGCGAGCGATACCACCCGTACTTGGCCCAGCGACTCGGCGATCAAGGGATTGTTCCCGCCCTTCACCACGAGGCCCATGTGGGCATAGTCGCTCCCCTCCTGCTGTTCAATAAGAGAGCACGAATAGCAGCGAAGGGGCTGGAGAATCACGTCCCCAGCTCGCAGGGAGGCTGCCAGGGCCTGGTTGAGGGCCGAGAACATAAGAATGAGAACCACTAGAAATCGCATG
>JBKHVY010000063.1:0-11682 GCA_046569805.1 Bacteriovoracia bacterium
ATTTGGATGATGACCTTATTGGTCACGGTGGCGAGCTGCCAAGAACGGGCCCCCTCTCTTCGTCCCTTGATTCAAAGCACCGGCACCACGGAACCCGAGCCCGAGCCGGAGCCAGAAATCCCGAAGCGCGTCGACGGGGCGATCTTCTTTAAGAACGACTTCTGCGCCTGTAACAACGGCAAGTCGGTGATCATCTCGAGCTCCACCTGCATCAACTTCTGCTCGACGCGCCAGACAAACAACATCGACACGCTCTTCTTTAACTTCACCATCGGCGACGAACTCCTGGCGCAAGGCTTTAACAGCGTCTCCGACTGGTGCTCCATCGCGATCGGCGAGAGCGTGAACCCGCAGTGTGTGCTGAGCCTGCGCTCGGAGACCGGCACGGAACCGGCGATCACCTTCGAGGTTCCCGCGGGCCGCAACTCCTTCACCGCCAACATCTCCGCCCTCGCCCAAGACCGCACCTACATCATCACGCTCGAGGAGCTGAGCTCCGGATCGAAGTCGAACTCGATCCAGCTGCGCAAGCCCAGCGCCGGTGCCGGCAACGCCCAGCTGGGGCCCCTGGTGATCCAGCCCGTGAGCCGCTACACGTGCATCAACCGCAACATCGTCCAGGACTCGAACAACGGCGACATCTTCTACGAGTACGCCGTTCGTCTCCACTTTAACTTCATCGAGAAGTTCCGCCCCGAACCTGTCCCGCAGGGCGTGAGCGATGTCTTCTGTCATGACGTCTCGACCTTCGGCACGCGCGACTCCAGCGCCTATCCGCGCCTCGAGGAAACGCCGGGCGCTTACGCCCTGTGGAGCTGGGACGACGTGCGCTTCTTCGACCTCGACTCCTCGGGCCAGCGCGACGTGAACGAACTCATTGCTAAAAAAGCCGCCGACGCCGGAGCCCCTTTCTCAACCGCACCGAACCTCTTCTTCGAACTTAAGATGAGCTCGGGCCCCACCATCAACCAAGTCGGCAACACGGCCGCGAGCGTCCAGGCCATGGGCTTCTACATGAGCTACTTCAACGACGTCGCCGCCGGGAACGTCGCCTACTGTCCGAAGCAGATCCACTACAACTCCGGCGACAAGGCCCTGCGCGCGATCGGTGACGTGATCCAGGCCGACACCGAAGGCATCTACCTCGCTAAGCGCGAGACGGAGACCTTCATCAACGACGGCGGCGACGTCGAGTGTCTCCCGCAGGACATCATCATCGCCCGCGAGACCGACCTCAAGCGCACGTGGTTCTACCTCGACCCGCGCACGCGCGTCCCGACGCAGCCGACGACCACAGGGTCTCTGCGCAACAACACTATCCGCTTCTACTACCCCTATGACTTCACTTCACCCTACGTGAAGAAGAGTTTCCAGCGCGAGTACACGGTGATCACGCCCGATCAGGTAGGCCAGGGCACGTGCGCCGAAGACAACGGTGGCACACCAACGCCGAGCCCGGAAGGGATCCCCACGACGTACACGCCGCATGACCGCCGCTTCGGTTGCATCCCGGTCTCCAGCACTCCTTAGAAGAAGTGCTTCTCCACCAGCTCCCACGTCGGCGCCAGGCTGTCGTCGATGACCGTGCCGTAGCCCAGGGCAAGTCCGTAGTAGAACACGAGACTAAAGGCGAGGTTCACCAAACGGCGCCGCCAGCGCGATTCCATGGTGAAGAGGATCTGACGTCGGACGAAGTACATGACGATGTACACGACGATGGCGATCTTCGTGATGTCGAGGAGGTCGTCCAAGCGGTTAAGGAGTGTCAGCATCTTCCCCAGGGCCTCGGGGTGACGCATGAATTCGACGAGGAAGTTCTTCACCGCTGGGACGTTTTCGAGGAGCCAACTTCCGGCGGCCGTTTTCTTCAGCTGGCCCGTGACAGAAGCCTCGACGATGACTTCCGGGACATTCGAGATCGGATTCTTCTGGTAGGCGTTCACGAGCTTCACTCGAAGCTCTGGATCCTTGACCAGGTCCGTGACGGTCTTACCTTTTTGGATCTCGGCGAGGATGTCCTGCAGGTCCTGCTGCTGCGGACTGAGCTTGGGAGCGGCGTCCACGGCTGCCGCCGTTTCTGCGGCCGCGTCGTCGGTGCTTTCGACGTCTGTCACTTCCATGTCGGAGGGACGGCTGAGCTGCGAAGCCTCGGGCGCCGGGGGCGGTGGTGTCCGCGCCGGTGGCGGCGGCGGTGCGGCCGAGGCCGGCGAGCCCGGCGGGTTAAAGATCTGGACGCCCTGGGAGTAGGCCAGCGAGCTCACTCCCAGGAGGACGACCAGAGTTAGGCGTTTCATTAGCGCGCCGGTGCCGACTTCGCGTGGACGTTAGTCTCTTCTTTCTTCTTGTTCCACTTGTCGATCGCGATCGTGACCGGCGAAGCGATGAAGATCGTCGAGTACGTACCGGCGATGCAGCCGAGGCTCAAGGCGAAGAAGAAGTCCTGGATCGCTCCCCCGCCCATGATCCACATGACCACCGACACGATGAAGGTCGTGGCCGTGGTGAGGATGGTGCGGCTCATGGTTTCGTTGATGGCGCGGTTAATGACGGTCTTCATGTCCGTGCCCGGGAGTTCGTTCTCGAGCTCACGGACGCGGTCGTAGATGACGACCGTGTCGTTGACCGAGTACCCGATGACGGCAAGAAGGGCCGCAACGATCTGGAGCGAGAACTCCTTCTGCGTCAGGATGAAGAACCCGATGATGAAGATCACGTCGTGGAAGGTGGCGAGGATCGCCCCCGGGGCGTATTTGTAATCAAAGCGCAGGGCGAGGTAGATCATGATCGCGAGCATCGCCCACGCCATGGCCTGGAAGCCGGAGGTTCTGAGCTGCGAGCCGGCCTTGGGACCAACGATATCGTTCTTAAGGATCTCGAACTTGCCTGCGCCGAACTTCTCGTTCAGGACCTTTTCGACGTTCGCCGCCGCGAGGTTCAGGTCCCCTTCGTTGCTTTGCACCTTCAAGAGCACTTCGCGGTTCTCGTCGCCGATCGACTGCACACTTGAAACCGGAACACTGGCGCCATCGAGCCCCTGGCGGAGCACGTTCATGTCAAGCGAGTCCGTGAAGCGAATCTGGATCTCCGCACCGCCGCGGAAGTCCACGCCGTAGTTGAGGCCCTTCTGGAAGAACATGAAGACGAACACGGCCACCATCACGATGGAGCCGATGATGCAGTACTTAAAGGTGCTAACGTAATCGATGTTAAATTTTGGCTTAGTCATAAGTGTCATCCTTAAATGCTTACGGTTTGACGGTTGTTGCGCACGTACCAGTCAAACATCAATTTCGTCACGAAGTACGAGGTGTACACGGTCGAGGCGATGCCGATCAAGAGCGTGACCGCGAAGCCCCGCACCGGACCCGTCCCGAAGTTCAGGAGGCACAGGCCCGCGAGGGCCGTCGTGATGTTGGCATCGAGAATGGTCCAGAAGGCCTTGTTAAAGCCAATCGCCACGGCTTCGCGAGCGACTACCCCCTTGGCCAACTCTTCCTTAATCCGCTCGTAGATGATGATGTTGCCGTCGACCGCCATACCGATGGTGAGCGCGATCCCGGCGATGCCCGGAAGCGTGAGCGTGGCACCGAGGGCCAAGAGCGCCGTCATGCCGAGGATCACGTTCGAGATGATGGTGAGCGAGGCGATGAGGCCCGCGACCTTGTAGTAGTAGACGATGAAGGCGAAGACCAGGGCCGCGCCGATGAGGCCCGCGATCTCCGCGCGCTCGATGGCGTCGATGCCCAGAGACGGTCCGACCACGCGCTGTTCCTGGAACTCGAGCTCCACCGGAAGGGCGCCGGCGCGAAGGACGAGGGCGAGGTCGCGCGCTTCACCCAAGAGCGCGTTATAGTCACCGAAGCCGAGCGTGATCTGCGCCGAGCCTCCGGCGATGCGCTCGTTGATCTGCGGTGCGGAGTAGACGTTTCCGTCGAGGACGATCGCCATCAGGCGGCCCACGTTCTTTCCGGTGATCTCTTCGAACACGCGCGCGCCGTCGGACTTGAAGTCGATCGCGACGTAGGGCCGGTTCTGCTGCTGGTCGATGCGCACGGTCGCTTCCTGGAGGCTGTCGCCGCCCAGGGGCGAGACTTCCTCGAGGAGGTACGGCTGCATGAGCGTAATTTCGTTCGTGACCTTGCTGGTTTCTTTCTGGAAGAAGATCAAGAAGCCCGGCGGTAGATCGGCCTTCAGGAAAGCGTTGAGCTTATCCGTGTAGTCCGAGAAGCGCTGGCCCTTTTCGTAGGTGATGCCAGCGGTCTTCGCCTTGGCGACCCACTCTTCGAGCTGCGCTGTGGAGACGGTGTCGTTGACGAAGCGGAACTCGAGCTTCGCGGTCCGGCCGATGAGGTCCTTCGCGCGCGTAATGTCCTTCACGCCCGGCAGCTGCACGACGATGCGGTCTTGGCCCTGAGAGACGATCTCCGGCTCGGTTACACCGAACTCGTCGATGCGGTTGCGAATGACTTCGATCGAGCGCTCGACGGCGGTGGCTTCGGTCTCGCGCAAGAAGTCGCGCGAGAGGCCGTAGGTGAGCTTGTTCCCGTCTTCGCCGACGAGGCGGAGCGTGTAGCCGAAGAACTCGGAGAGCTTGTCCTTCGCCTTTGCAAGGTCGCCGGTGATCACGAGCGTCTGCTTCGGGTCCGCCGGGTCCGTGAAGTTCGCCTCGCCCAAGGCGGCGCCCATGCCCTCTTGCTTTAGGAAGAGATCCGCCTTCCTGAGGCCCGTGATGAGCTCGTCGCGATAGACCTTGTTGAAGTCGATCCCGAGGACCATGTACAGGCCCCCCTGGAGGTCGAGGCCAAGGTTAATCTTCTTTTCGATGATCCACTTCTTGGGATCCATGCCGGTAAGGCTTGGCACCAGAGCGAGAACGGAAAAGGCGATGAGGATTTTGAAGAAAACTAAACGGATCCACCAGTTACGGGCCATGCAAACTCCCAGAATGAAAAAAACAAACTGGGAAAAGGATAAATCAAACTCACCTAGCTATGCTAGGAAATTCCGGACATTAGATGGTCTTCTTGGAGGACTTCGCGGGAGCGTCTTGTTCGAGGGGCTCTTCGTCAGGAGGAGCCTCGTGCGTGACCGCAGCGATCGTTGCGTCATTCTCCGTGCTCACAGCGTCACTGATCTCTTTCTTTGTTTGATCAAATTGCTCAGAAAGCCCTTTGGTGGCGTTCTGAAACTCCCGGAGCCCTTTGCCAAGACCCTTGGCGAGTTCCGGAAGTTTCTTGGGGCCGATGAAGATCAGCGCGATCAATAAGATGACGAGAAGCTCACCAAACCCCAGGCCGAACATTACTTCTTCCCTTCCGTCGCTGCGGCGGCGAAAAGCGCCTTCGACGAACCGCCGATGTGCGACTTGAGGATCTTCATCTTAGTGCCGCCTTCGACTTCGAGCGTGACGACCTTGTCCGTGATGCCCGTGATCTTTCCGAGGATGCCCGACTTCGTGAACACTTCTTCCCCGTGCGAGAGCTTGCTCAGGAAGTTCTGCTCGTCTTGGAGCTTCTTCTTCTGGGGACGAATCATGAAGAGGTACATGACGGCGAAGACGAGGACGAAGGGAATCATCGACATCAACGGGCTCTGCGCCTGAGCGCCGGCCTGTGCGTATGCGTTAGAAATAAAAAGATCCATGTGTTACTCCCATTGGTTCGAGGTGTAGTGGTTATAAAACGTCTGGTAATAATCGTCAAAAGTTCCCGCGATGATCGCCGCTCGTGCGGTTTTTACCATTTGCATATAAAACGAAAGGTTATGGAATGTGATGAGCTGCCCCGCGAGGTACTCGCCGACATTAAACAAATGTCGAATGTAGGAGCGCGAGTAACGCTGGCAGACGCGGCAGGCGCAGTCCGGGTCCGGCGGTCGCTGGTCCTCAAGAAAGCGCGCTTTCTTGATGTTCAACGGGCCCTTGTGCGTGAGGAACTGACCGTTGCGCGCGTTGCGCGTCGGCAGCACGCAGTCGAACATGTCGAGGCCCGCCTTAATGCCGTTCAAGACATCGAGCGGCTTGCCCACGCCCATGAGGTAGCGCGGCTTATCAGCTGGCATCTGCGGCACGAACGCGCGACAGAGCTCGACCATCTCTTCGTTCTTTTCACCCACCGAGAGGCCCCCCAGCGCGTAGCCGGCGAAGCCCAGATCCTTAAGCCCTGAGAGGCTCTCCTGGCGCAGATCTAGCTCGAGGCCACCTTGCACGATTCCAAACAAGTTTTGGTGCGCTTTGAGCTCTACGGTTTTGCAGCGCTGGGCCCAGCGGTGCGTGAGCTGCAGGCTCTTTTGCAATATTTCACGCGTCGAGGGAAGCTTCGGGCACTCGTCGAAGGCCATGACGATGTCGGGGCCTAGCGCGCGCTGGATCTGCATGGACTTTTCCGGCGTCAAGAGGTGCTTCGTGCCGTCGATGTGGGACTGGAACGTCACCCCTTCTTCGGTGAGCTTGTTCAGGTCCGCGAGCGAAAACACCTGGTAGCCGCCGGAGTCCGTGAGGATGGGTTTCTTCCAGGACATGAACTCATGCAACCCGCCCATGCGCTCGATCAGCTCGTGCCCGGGCCTTAGGAGAAGATGGTAGGTGTTGCCGAGGATGATCTGAGCGCCGAGCTCTTCGAGGTCCTCTTGCCACAGGCCCTTGACCGAGGCGCGCGTTCCCACCGGCATGAAGATCGGCGTCTGGATCTCGCCGTGGGCGGTTTTGATCGTGCCAGCGCGGGCCTGGCCACTAGTGGCTTCGAGGGTGAACATGGGGCGGTTTATAGCACGCGACGGATAAACATGGCATCTCCATAACTGAAGAAGCGATATTTTTCACGGACCGCCAAGCGGTAGATTTCTAAGGTTTTCTCTCGCCCCAGGAGACTGCTGACGAGCATGAGCAGCGAGCTCTCCGGGAGGTGGAAGTTGGTGATCAGGCCCGCGATGCTCCTCACCGCTTTGCCGGGGTGAAGGAAGATCCGCGTCTCACCAGGGTCGCTCGGCGACAGGAAGTGAAAGCCCTCGGGCGTCCAGCACGACTCCAGCACGCGCAGGCTCGTCGTTCCGACCGCCACGAGTGAGCCCGCGCCACGGCGGATCTTTTCTGCCTCGCGAGGATCCACGTGAAAGCGCTCGGCGTGCATCTGGTGCTCGCGGATGTCTTTGGCCTTGACCGGCCGGAAGGTCCCGAGCCCCACGTGCAGCGTGACGAAGGCCACCTCGTGGCCCCGCGCTTTGATCTCGGCCAGAAGTTCTTCTGTGAAGTGTAGGCCCGCAGTGGGCGCGGCGACGGACCCGCGCTCGCCGGCGTAGACCGTCTGATAGTCTGTGCGGTCTTGCTCGTCGCTGACACCATTACGGATGTAGGGCGGAATCGGAATCCCACCTTCCCGCTCCAAGAGGTCTAAGAGCTCACTCGTCGCAAGATTCGGCTGCACCCAAAAAGTGCCTTCTTCGCCGATTTCCTCGAGCCTGAGCTCAAGGCGGCCAAACACGAACACGTCACCGAGCTTACGCTTCCCGCCGGCCCGCAGGAGCACCTGGTAGAGCCCGGCCCGAGGCTCAAGTGACAAGACGAAGGCTTCGGCTTCCCCACCGGAGATTTTCTTGCCAATCAGCCGGCACGGAAACACGCGGGACTGGTTCAGCACGAGCGTGGTCTTCGGGGGCAAGAAATCCAGAATGTGGCGAAAGTGGGTGTGCGTGATAGAGTCCTGGACTTGATCGATGACGAGTAGCCGCGAGTTCACGCGCCCCGGAGCAGGCCGGGCAGCGATGAGCTCCTGAGGCAGCTCGTAGTGGTAGCTCGAAAGCTCAAAATCTGCGGGTGTGATATTTACCTGGGCCATTGCCGTCCGTGCTCCTTCGGGGTCATACTTAATATCGGGAGATTTTAATGGCGACAAGGTGCGGTCTAATTCTTTTGCTACTGAGCATCGGTGCCCTGGCCGACACGGCCGAAGAGCGTGCCCTGGAACTGAACCAAGAGATGGAGTTCCTAATGAGTGTCGCGGCGAAGCCTCGGGTTTGGGGCAAAGGCAGCCTGCCGGCCCGAGACAAGCGCTCCGGTCCCGCGCCGACCCAAATGAAGGGGATCGAAAACCTCGAGGAGCGCTACTTTAGTGACGAAGTCTCACTCCAGGCCGCCCAGGCCCAGCGCGACGCCACGCTCGAGGGAGAAGAAATCATCGACGTCCCCGACTCCGAGAGAGTCGACGGCACACCTCCGAAAACTCTCCGCCGCAAGCGCTAGGCTTTCTGGAACATTCCGGAGAGACCCTGCAACAGTGGCACGAGCTGCGCCATCCACTGATCAACAAGGTTCTTCACCAGGAGAAACGTCGGATAGCTTTTTACCTGCTCTAAGAGCATCGTCAGCATCGACTGGACGAAGTTGAGAAGCGGCTCGAGCTCGAGCTTCTTGATCAGCATGTCGAAGAAGTTTTTCGCCTGTTCCACATTCTGTCCTTTCACCACGTAGAGCGGATTTTTCTGTTTCATGTGCGCAGCTCCTCTTGCACCGTCGTAGCCATGGAGAGGAACTGGTCCTGGATGTCCTTGAACTCGGTGTTGTTAAAGTCGAACACAGATTTACCGGCGGCGAGTGCCTTGGTGAACTGCACGCGATTAGTGAACGGGACGAACATGCGACCGGAGCCGAGCTCGGCGTTGATCTTCTCGAGGTCGGCCTTCACTTGCTTGCGACGCGGATCGAAGAGGTTCGGAATGTAGCCTAGGTTCTTCGGAACAGTACAGATCTCCATCTCGCGGATGTCCTCGAGGACCTGCTGGATGTTCTTGAGCCCCTGCTGCGAGAACGAATCGGCGACGAAGGGATAGAGCACGCCATCGACCGCACACAGAATGTTCACGACCAAGAGTCCCAGCGTCGGAGGGCCATCGATGACGATGACATCATAAAGATCGCGGAGGTTATTTTTCTCGATGAACTTCTTGAGGATCAGCTGCCGAGGAGCATTGATGCCCGCAACCGTCAGCTCAAACCCCGAAAGCTCTTGGCCTGCGGGAATGAGATCGATGTTGGCACTGGTGTGCACGATGACTTCATCCAGCAGGCACGGAGTGTGGAGGGCCTTCAGTTCTTTGAGCGAGTTCACCAAGAGATGATGAATGTGCATGCGCTCGCCCATCGGCACACCGAAGAGCGAGGAGAAGTTAAACTGCGGGTCCATGTCGATACACAGCACGCGCTTTCCTTGGCGGGCCATGGCGTGAGCGATGTTAAAGGCCATGGTGGTTTTCCCCACCCCGCCTTTCTGGTTCATGAGAGCGATGATTTTCCCCTGCGGTGCCGAGGCTTCCGTCGGCGTGGTCAAATCATTAACCATTTTCCAAAGCGCTTTCATAAACCCTCCCGGTTTGCTCTTAAAGCTTAACAAGTTGAAACCATGAAGAAAAATGAGATTTGTGGCAATTTTTGCTGGCACCTAAGATCATCGATTTTTGTTTACATGGCTAGCCTTTACCTATGAATTCAACACGTTGCTAGCGGCAAGATCTCCATTACGGCCCAATGAGACAATAACAGAAGCAAATACTCAGACATGGAATTGTAAGGAGTTGCGAATTTTGACCGAAAAGATCGAGGTAGAGGATTAATAAAGGAAGTTTAGTCATGAAACGTATCACATTATTTTTGTCATTGATGACACTCTTCTTGGTGGGTTGTTTACCGACCGCAAAGGAGCAGGCCTGCCAAAACGGCAGCGTCTTCAACTCGACCTCGCGCTCCTGTGTGCCGATCACGGCCAGTGGAACCACCAGTGGTATAAGTATCAATTCCCGCAGTCCTATTGTTTCAAACGTGACCGTTGCTCAGACACAAACGGCCTCGACTCTCTTCAACGTCACCATCGTAAATCCCTTGAACCAGGGCTACGAAGTGCGCTGGATGCTCTATCCACCATCGGGCGTTTCGTATCCGTCTTCCCCGATTCAGGTGAACTCGAACCTCGCGAGCTCGAACTACTCTCTGATCCCAGCATCTCTGGGCCTTCAGCCAGGTCTTTGGACCCTCACGGCAGAGATCTTCACATTGCCCGCGCAGCAACTCGCCACGAGTGCGCAGTGGGCACTGACCGTCACCACCAACCCCGTGCCACAGCTCGCGATCAATACTGCTCTGACCGCTGTGGTCGGAACCTCCGCGAGCTTTCGCACCAACGAACTCGCACCGACGCAGTTCTCGGTGGACGTGATCGACACGGCACCGGCACCGACCGCATGGAACCTCTACTGGTCCTTTGATGGCCAGGCCAGCACGCCCGCGGCTTTCACGTCCGGCAGCGGCAACGCGAGCGGCCGCTCACAGACCTTCTTCTCCACTGCGGCGTCGCCCTTTAGTAACGACAATCCACTGACCGTGGGCCCCCACATCGTGCGGGCGGAACTTCGCAGCCCGAGTGGCTCGGTCTATGATACGCTTGAGTGGACTATTTTTGCGGTGGCCCCGAACATGCCCCAGATGCCGTCGGCGGCACCACCAAGACCATCGTCGTCAGCGATTGTGAGTGCCATCGACGGCGTGAACATCCAAAGTAACGGCTTCCGCCTCAACGACACGTCTCTCTACAGCCCGGCCGCGGGCTCCGGGGCCTTCTGCGTCGCCGTTGACACGTCCGTCGGAAGCGGCGGTGGCGTGAGCATTCGCTTCAAGGCGAACGGCAACGTGATCACCGAACAGATCTTCATGGCACCGAGCACGTACCTCTGCCTCGATGACTTTGCTCCCACTTTCAGCGTGGCCTTGCAGAACCCCAACGTGGGTGAGTTCCAAACCATCAGCGCCGAGATCGTCGATCTCGGAACCGCGACCGTCGCCTTCACCGTCAACTGGGGCCTGAGTGTTCGTCCTCGGAACACGCCACCGGTGGCTACACTCCCGAGTGGAGTGGCGAACCCGATTTTCCTGCTGCAAGATACCGCGGGCTCGTACACCTTCCTCCTGCAGGACACGGACACTCCGAACTCCGACAACATGGACATTACTTTCTTCATCGATGGCCTTGCCATGGATGGAGTGAACCGTTTCGCCGGAACGAATCAGGTGACCCCCGACTGCTCGCACGTCGGCTACCCCATCGCTCCCGATGTGACTCCTGGCTCCGGGCCCACCGGCGCCGCCCGCTTATCGTGTATCGTGAGCATTCCCAGCTACGACTCCAACGGCCGCATCAATCCGTTGAACAAGACCTACACCCTCTCGGCGCAGGCGCGGGACCGCTCGGTCAACGGCGCCGCCGCGCAGACCTCGAACCTCGTGACCTGGACCGTGCGTCCCCTGAATCCGACAGCTCCACTGATCAAACAAACCGCACCAACGATTGCGCCCCAAGGGACCAACGAATCGACCGCAAGCTTCATCAAAACGCTCGCCAACCCGAGCCTCATCCTCGATCCGACGAACGGCACGGTTCCGCACATTCCGGAAGGGACTGACATCGTCTTCAACGTCCTCGTGGATGATACAGAACGAGACCACTTCACGATCCAGATCGATCGCTGCACGAACGTCGCCTGTAGCACCGTCCAGCCGGCGATCTCCCCTACGCTCGTCACGCGAAACAGTTCGGACTTAGGCCGCCGCGTGAACCTGACCTACAACATTCCGCACGACACGATCACGGGTCTTGCGACGGCCACCGTGCGCTACCGCTTGAGCGTCAAGGACGTATTACC
>JBKHVY010000064.1:0-11679 GCA_046569805.1 Bacteriovoracia bacterium
CCTTGGTTCACTTTGTAATTTTTGAAATAGATATACTCTTCTACTTTGCGCTCAACGGGTTTTGGCTGCCCCGGCGCCTTAAGTGTCTGCCGCGTCGACGTTTTAACGGACGCAGGGAGGCCTATGCCAGCGACGACCTGCCAGCTTGTTTCTGTGGTCACTTCAGTCGACTGCGGTCCGTCGACGGCGATGGAAATCGAGCGCTGCGCATGACTGCGGGGCTCACTCCATGGACTTTTCTTCCACTCTAAAGTTGTAACCTGTGTTCCGATGGCTTTCTTCGCAACGATTTGACTGATGCGAGACTCGGGGTCAACGTTGAAGACAAACTCCGGAATCGGAGCAAGGCCCGTCTTATCGGTCGCTACGATCGTTCGCTGGGCCCCTGTTCCGGAACGGAGCTGGTAGTCTTTGAATTTTGCCTCGATCGGTATTGGCACAATTGACTCGAAGTTTCCAATAGCGCGGGCCTTCAGCTCTTCTTTAATCTCTCGAAACCCCTCGGGGAGTCCTGCGATCTCTATCGCAATTCGCTCAGGCTTCGCCGTCCAGTAGAAACGGAAACTCACCTCGTTGACGATGCCAAAAATCATCTGTTCGTTGAGCTGTTTCGTGAGCTGAGGATCAACGACGTCGACCACGAGATCAGTCAGGCCTTTTGCTTTTGGATTATAAATTCTTTCATCCGACGTGCGAAGGATTGCCACCGGATCCTGTGCACTTGCTAACCAAGGTAGAATAGAGAAAAGAACAACACACATTCGCAACATACTTACTCTCCTGAGCTTAGATCGCAGAGCATCGTTTTGGCCTTTTTGTATGTTACCATCCCTGGCGTTCCCGTCACACCTCGAACGTTTTTAACCTGCGTGAAAATCACGTCAACAATTGATGCTGTGATTCCTGATTGTTTCGCTAAGAGACGAGCCGCCGCTAAGATTGCATTCGTCGAAACTGAACCTGAGTTTTCTACTTTAATGATTGCGTGAGAGCTCGTCTGCTGACTGGCATGCACCCACCAGTCCTCACTCGATGCCCAGGTGTTTCGCAGCTGGTCGTTCCCTCGTGCACTTAGCCCAAGCCCCACTTTGAAGCCAGTCATCTGGTGAACGACGTAATCACTTTCTGCGGGTCTCTTGACCACCGGCTCAACTACCTCGCGGGAGTTCCAGTGAGGGCTCACCACTTTTAATGTATTTTCGAATCGATCCTTCCCGAGGACAAGCTCCTGGAGCTCCCTTTCGGAAGTGGCAAGGCGCTTTGACTGTAGGATTTCTGCCTCCCGAAGACGTTTCACCTGAGCGAAAAGCCAGCTCCTTCGTTTCCACCCCGTCGAGAGGCCAGGCGGAAATTTGTATCGGAGTTCACCAATCGCTAGCGCTGGAAGTGACTCGTAGACTGCCGGATCCGTTAACTCTAAGAACTCCTGGAGCTGGCCCGAACACTGAATCTTTTTAAGATCGATCTTAATTTTTCCTATTTTATTTTCCAGCGCCTTTATTTTTTTCTTGGGTCGAGCAGCTCTCTCCGCAAGCGCAAGCTCGCTCGCGAGTAGATCCTTGACCTCCACTTTAACCGATGCAGGAGACGGATCAGTAAACGCAATCCTTCCCACTTCATCGAACTTCTCGAAGCCATCCACTCCCTGACTTTGACTATTCCAGGACGTGAACCAATTTCCAGTGGCAACGTCCTCAAGGGCGAAATAGCAATCGCGACCGATCCAGGCGACGTAGAGGAATGAGCGCTCGCCACCCTTCTGGACCTCAAGGCGCACGATTCTGTCTTGGGCATCACACTCAACGCTAAGGAGGAGCGAGCTTGTGAAGTTTTTTCGACACCATTCGAGCCAGCGATCGCGCTTACGAAGAAAAGAGTTCGGCACCTCGGCCCCAACCCAGATCCCTTCGCAGCCTCCGCCACGGCCAAGGTATATAACAACGTTCTTACCCGGAAGTCGTACCTGAAAGCACAAGTAGCGCGACGTCGAAAAGATTTTTTGAATGTGCCCGGGTCGAGACAGCTGCTGGGCAATCTCATTCACTTGCTGACGAATTTGCGAATGACGTGATAGCATCTTAACACCATGACTGTTTCCAGCAGTTCCACATTTAAAATCCCCGATTGGCCTCAAGTCATTGAGCGCATCACGGATTACGTCTACTTCGATTCTAACAAAGAACGCTTAACTCAAGATGATACGCCTTGGACTCCCAAAGCCATCGAACTTTCGTTCGATCGGATTCAGTTTTTTCAAGAGTATTTAATCGACGAATACGCTCACTCTTTCACTACTTTGCTCGGAGCCATCGACCCGCAAGTTTCACTCCCGGATCTCGTGAGTCACGTCAGTAAATCCGGCTTCATCGGAATACGAGATCAAAACAGATTGGTTCTTTCATGGGAAGCAGCACTCCACCTCGCGAAGTCCAGCTCCCGCCACCAACTAAATCCGACGACAGCGATTTTACCGCAAGCTCAAAAGACTGAGGTCACAAGGCTTCTGAAGGACTTCCGCCATCTCGTTAAGAAGGACGGCGATATCGACTTTACTCGTCATCCGGAGCTGCAACTTCTTACGACGCAGCTCTACGAACAGGAAGAGCGTCTCCGGCGGCTCGTTCACGATCTTATGCGCTCAGAAGAATGGAAGCCGATGCTTCAATATGACGGCTTTGATGTCCTGGATGAGCGCTATGTCTTGCCGGTCCGTACTGATTCTCACCGTTCAGGCCTGGGCCTCATCATCTCTCGCTCCGAATCGGGACATACTCTTTTCGTCGAACCATATGCTTGCAGAGAAATGGCCCAGAAGCGGCTCGAAACGCTATCCAAGATAAAAGAGATCACTTACCAGATCGAAGCGGCATTCCACCGACGCCTGGTAGAGCTTGTCACTGATGCCGCTGAGGCAGTCGACGCTCTCTTGCTCTTCGACGAGTTCTTGGGCAAATCACGATTTTGTATGGCACAGGGCTTCACGCGACCAAAGATCCGTGACCGTGCGGGGTTTGCGTTCCATGACCTTTTCCATCCCCTGATCAAGAGCCCCGTTAAGAACGACGTCTACATCGATAGCAACCATACGGCGCTCGTCATCTCGGGCCCGAATACCGGCGGAAAGACGGCACTCCTTAAGGCGATCGCCATTTCCTACCAGCTCTACCTCCGCGGGATCTTCGTTCCAGCGCTCCACGCCGAACTCTATCCCTATCAGACGCTCTTCTTCCTCGCCAACGACCTCCAGGACATTGGCCTGGGCCTCAGTTCGTTCTCCGGTGAAGTGACAACCTACCTTGCGCTCTCGGAAAAGCTGCAGGCCCACAATCTTCTGCTCATCGATGAGATCTTCAACTCCACCGCCTCCGACGAAGCCTCGGCGCTGGCGCTCGCAATGATCGATAATTTTAATCTTCGGAAGCAGACGCACTTCATTCTTTCGACTCACCACCAGCTACTGAAGAACCTCGCCGGGGAGCGCCCGACCGTTCTTTCTGGATCGATGGGATTTGATGTCGAAGCCATGAGGCCGAACTACCGCTTCTACCAGGGAGTTCCGGGTCAATCTATGGCGATCGAAATCTTCGAACGCCTCGCCGAGACAAACCCATACGGAAAACTCATTGGAGATGAAGCACGCAGCCTCCTTGATCGGAAACAAGTGAACTACGAAAAGCTCGTTCAGCAAGTTTCGCAGAAGGGCCGTGAACTCGACGAGCTTCTTCAGGCGAATCGCCTTAAAGAACGGGACCTGATGCACCAAGAGAAGTCGATCGAGGGACTCCTGCGGCTCCGGATGAACGACGAACTTGCGAAGGCCAAGGATAAGATTAACAATGTCCTTCGCGAAGCGACGGATGTCTTTGAGCAGGTCAAGAGTGGCGAGATTCAGCGGCAGCGCCGCTTCGAAGATAAGCTCAGTGACCTTAAGCGGAGTCTCGACAAAGAGCTAGGAGCACCACAAGCTCCCGCTGGCATTGATCTTGAGAATGACGCCGACCTACTCCCGGTCCACATGCTGCGACAAGGAAACGTTTACTACAACACCTTCCTAAAAAAAGAAGTCCAGCTCCAGACGATTGATTGGCGGAAGCGACAGGCGATCGTCACGAAAGGTGCACTCACGGTCAACGTCCCGCTGAATTCGTTTAAGAAGGGAACGACCGTCGTGAATTCGTTTCAACAAATACGAATCAGCGTGACTCGAGAGACAGAGCGATCATTCATGCTCGACTGCCGCGGCATGCGACTCGAAGAATTCCAGCACACGGTTGAGAAAGGCCTGGGAGACCTCCTGTCTGGAGATATCCCGTCGCTAAACGTAATCCACGGCCACGGGGACGGAGTCCTCAAGGCCTGGCTGCGTGGGTTCATAAGCAAGAGCAAAGACTTCCGCTGGAATACGCCTGAGACCGGTAACGACGGTGAGACGGAAATCAAGCTCAAAGACTAGTCGATCAACTTTCCGATGCGCCAAGGGCGGAAGGCCAGCGACTCTTGCTCATCTCCGCCCCAGGGCCAGGGGAATGACAGCGAGAACCACGTGAGAATGGCTTTTCCTTTAATGTGACCAAAAGGCACGAAGCCCCACGACCTCGAATCCGCTGAAAAATCGCGGTTATCGCCCATCACGAAATAGTGATCCCGTGGCACCGTGACTTTGTAGAAGTTCGAATTAAAAATGTTATCTTGGTCGACCTGTGAGATGTGCGTGTGCTCGCCCGTCTTTGTTTCGAAGAACTTAAAGTTGTAGCGCTTGTACTTGGAGTCCATGTCCTCCATAACCTCTTTCCCATCAACTTCTTTCATCGGAAGCGCCGACCCGTTAACGTAGACCACCTTGTCGACAACTTCAATCGTGTCGCCCGGAAGACCAACGATGCGCTTGATGTAGTTAAGAGCTGGGTCTTGCGGATACTTGAAGACGACGACGTCACCGCGAGCTGGCTGTGCCGGGCCCGTGACGTAGGTCGGATCTGAGAACCAGTCGCTGAACGGCACCTTGAAGCCGTAGCTGAACTTGTTGACGAGGATGAAGTCACCGATCAGGAGGGTGGGAATCATCGACCCGGAGGGAATCTTAAACGGCTCGAAGAGCACGGAGCGGAAGAGCAGGACCGAGAAGATGATGAAGGTGAAGGACTTCGCCTCCTTGATCATTTTCTCTTTGCGGCTTGGCTTCGCCGGCGTTTCTGAGGCCTCTGCCGGTGTTTGATTTACGTCCTGCTGTTCCATATTTTCCTTCTCAAGCTTGATGATTTCAACGACGTCCCCCAGATCAGCTCGATGATCTCGCGAGTGACCTGTGACGACTTAACGTACCATCGTTTTTTATTAACGATCATGACACACAATGAAATCCCACGGTCCTCGGGCTTGTTCGGGTTGCGAGCATAGGCCACAAACCAGTCACGCTTCCCGAAGGGCTCACCACCGGTGATCGACCCAGTCTTGCCACCCACCTCTATCGCCCGGAGGTACCCAGGCAGCCGCCGGAACGCTCGTCGCGCAGTTCCTTCCGTCACTGTCGCGATCATCATTTTGCGCAGGTCCTCGTTCGTCTCAGGCGCAATCACCATTTCTTGCTGAGGCACTGGCTCCCAAATCGTGTTACTCGATGAATCCTCGATCTTCCGCATCAGAACCGGCTGTTTCATGATGCCGCCATTCGCAACGACGCTCGCAATGAGGGCGCCGTGGACAGGACTGATCATGGTGCTGACGTTGAGCCCTGAAGCAAGCTCCGCGAGGTTGTATTGGTCCGCGGCCATGGGAAAGATCGACGGCTGGGCCTGGGCAAACGGAACAACCGATTTATTGAATCCGAACTTTTCCGCCATCTTCTTTAGGCCCGTGGGAGATAGGTTATCCAAGGCCGCTTTTCCGAAGATGACGTTATTGGATTTCGCAAACGCCCGCTCAAAATCAGTACGCCGGGACCAGCGACCACCGCTCTGCTTGAGCTGGTATTTGTAGAGCGTCGTGGAGCGACCGGCGAACTGAAACTGAGTCTCGTTTCCGACGTGTGTGTTTTCGAGTAAGTCCGCGGCCGTGATAATCTTGAAGATACTGGCTGCCGGATGCGTAGGAGCGAAGGTCGACAACCGGTGCGGAGCTGACTGACCCCGAGCGAGATCTAGGGCCGCGAGCACATGTCCGTTGTTATTATCGAGCACGACCACGGAGGTGAAGTCCGAGCCGTACTTCTTGAGGATCCGAACGATCGCCTCCTCGAGCTCTGGCCTAATGGTATAGGCCAATCTGAGATCTTCCGACCCAACCTTGAGCTTCGGGGGGAGCTCTCCGGTTTCGTAGAAATTACGGTGAAACTCTTTCTTAAGAACTTCCTCATCGATCCCGGACACCAGGAATGGAATTTTTTTGAGGAGATCTAAGGGATTGGCTCCGGCGGCGAAAGATAATCCTAACAGCACCACCAGGAGAAGCGGCCATCCGATGATCCGCTTAACTTTTAGTTTCATGACTCAGATTATGCCTTGAAACCCTTCCCGATGACAAAAAATTCTTTGGAAACTGAACGCGTCGACTTCGGCCGGAGGTAACTAAATTCCGCGAAGCGTGCTTTCTGTGTTTTAAGGAACGTCTGCGCGTCTTGGCTCTCGAAAACTTTGATCACGAAGTTACCGTTTGGTTTGAGCAAAAGTGGCAACATGGTAAACACGGATTCGATGAGATCAAGGCTCCGTGCCTGGTCAACAGTCTTTATGCCGGTGGTCTTCGGTGCCATGTCCGACAAGACGACATCGAAGGGTCGATCAGCACCTAGGTCCGCCGGTGATTTTAGTTCGAAGATATCCTTCTCGAACAAGACTAGGTTCGGGAGCTGGAGTTTCTTGTTGATGGGCTGTATGTCGATACCAAAGACTCGTCCAGTAGGCCCGACCTTGGGCGCAGTGTATTGGGCCCAGGAGCCCGGGAAGTAGCCCAGATCGACCACCAGATCACCCTTTTTCAGGATCTTAAACCGCTGATCGATCTCTTCGAGCTTATAAATCGACCGTGCAAGATAGTTCTCGTCCTTGGCTTTCTGGTAATAATGATCTTTAACTTTAAACATGAGCGGAAGATGCCAGAGGGTCGAGAGCTTTGGCAACCAATGGGAGCTAGGTGTGAAAAAACAGGAGAAAGCGAGCGAAGTCTACCAGCGGCTCGCGAAGATGTTCCCGGATGCCCACTGTGAGCTGGACCACGAGAACCCCTTCCAGCTGCTGATCGCTACCATCCTTTCGGCTCAGTGTACGGACGTGCGTGTGAACATGGTCACGCCGGCCCTCTTCAGGGCCTACCCTGATCCCTTTAAACTCGCGAAGGCAGACCTCGGCCACGTCGAGGAACTGGTTCGCTCGACGGGGTTCTACAAGAATAAGGCCAAGAACATCATCGGCTGTGCCCAGGCCCTGGTAGAGGACCATGCCGGCGAAGTTCCTCAAAGCATCGATGAACTTGCTGCGCTCCCAGGAGTCGGCCGGAAGACGGCGAATGTCGTCCTCAGCAACTGCTTCGACATCAACGAGGGCGTAGTCGTTGATACGCACGTTAAGCGCATTACGAACCTCTTGGGACTCACGAAATCGGATTCCCCGGAGAAAATCGAAGAGGACTTAATTAAGCTCTTTCCCCGTAAAGATTGGGGCATGTTGAGCCACCTGCTGATCTTCCATGGCCGTCGCACCTGCATCGCTCGGAGACCCCAGTGCGATCTTTGCGTGTTGGTCGATCTCTGTCCGTCTAAATTGAAAAAGACCCGCGCAGCGAAGTAGCTAGCTCCGGACGGCACCACAAGAGTGGTCCCTCGATGGCAGCCATATCAAAGCGTGTCACTACTTCGCCTTGGGACCACAGCTGAATTCCACGCTGCCAACATAGGTGAGTCCCGGCCGCGATGTCCCAGATATTCTTTGGCTTCTTTGTGACCACAAAATCGATGCATCCGGCAGCGAGAAGGGCGAGCTTATAAGCGATGCTCCCGCGAGGCACGAGATCGAACGCACCAGCTTCGGAATAGAGGCCACTCTCCCATTCTGAGCGCGAAACCATGCCAAGGGGCCTATGAGTAACCGGTGCCGAGGTCCAAACCGGTGTATCGTCCGAGCTCATTCCGAACCCGGTGAAGGGGTTAAAGATCAGGGAGGCGGCATCCTTCAGGTGAGGAGTTGGCATGTAGCACGCACTCACAGCACACTCCGCGCGCCCCGCGACGAGCTCACGAGTCCCGTCGATCGGATCGAGAATTAGCGCCGGGAATACGAGCGAAGAGAAATCCTCTTCCGAGTAAAAGGTGAAAGCTTGAGTTGCAGGATGGCGCTTGAAGAAGTCCGAAATTTCACGATCGACTTTGGTCACCAAAGTGTTGTCAGACTTGCGCTCACTTCGCAGATCCTCAATGAGGAAAAGACCGTCACAAAACTGACGAAGATCGGTTAAAAGCTGATGGCCTGAGTAAGAAACAAACATAATTCTGGCCCAAAATCCTCATAGTTGAGAGAGATTTCCACAGAGTTCTCCCCCAACTATAATTCATGTTTACAGGCCAAAGAGCTAGTGGAAGTCTAAAGATTTTAAGGGTTTCAATAAAATCCCTGATGCCGCAGCGAGAAATAAATTCATCGTAACTCATGCTTGACAGGAAAACTTATCCCCAAAAATTAGGCTTGCTGCTCGTGAATGGCTAACATTTCCACCCAACCATCTTCGGCGATGGAAAGTGCGAAAACACCGTCCTGCTCGGCTTTTTCACCATCAACAACATTCGTCACAAGCTTCACTCCGTAGGAGTCGACGTAGACGAATGGCTCAGAGGGTAAATTGGCGATGGAGGGCTTTTCGAGGGACTGATACGTAGACAGGAAGTTAGCGACGACAAAGGCGGTAAGGGGGGCTTTAAACAACAGTTCCTCCTTGATCCGAGACCATGGGACAATCAATTGTCCCGTTCCTTAATTCTAGCGCGCATCCTGAATTCGCCGCAAGGGCCAACTTGGCCCCAGCAAAATCTTAACAATCAATCCGCGAATGAGCGGGCCAGTGTCGGAGTGTCATTAAAAAACTTTGCCGTGATCCGAACCCGGCCCTCGAAGTGCGAATCGAGCAAACAAATGAGGATGTAGAGTAGGTAAATGAAGTTTCGCTTCGAACGCAGACGCGAGATAACTTGGAAAATCCACTCGAGTGGCGCTAACGCTAGGAACGACATAAGCCACATGATACCGAACCCGCGCAGCAGGTTCTTCTCGAAAACCAAGCCGACGACGAGGATGACAACTACCGCAGCAATGAGGTGAAGCATCCGAATGCGATCGAAGGCAAACTCAGCAAACCTCTTCTTTGTCGCAGGCACATAGGCGAGAGCGAGTAGAGCTATGCCGACAACGGAAAGAGAAAAGAAAGCTTTGCGCTTGAGTAGGTTAGCGATGAAAGCATAAAGTCCTTCAAGACTCCAACCGTGGCCGAAGAGCTGCAGGTCAATGTGGTAGATGAAAACGAAGAAGCATCCCACTAGCCCGAGCGCCGTATAGCGCAGGAATTGCTGCCGGTACCAGGCCGTTTTATCCGCAATCTGCCACAAAAGGAGCAGCCCAAGGCCCAGTGGGAAGAGCGGAAAGAAGTGGTAGTTAATGAGCGTCCCGAAGTAGCACAGAAGGCCGTACATGAGTCCTGCACGGTATGTGGCACTCTTCGCCGCCCACAACAAGCCCCAGATCCACACCACGGGAAAACATGTCAGGAGAAGGCTAAACGGATCCTACATTAAAAGCAGTGACCAAGACCAGGTCGAGACAAGCCCAAAGATCCCGAGGATCGCTAGGCGGCGAGAAAAGAAGAAGCGCAGCACTCCGTAGAAACTCATAAGATAGAGCACAGCGCCTACGACGTAGAAGTGCAGACACCAGGCGAGATACATGAGGTTAGGGAAGCGGCGGAACGGGAAGTAGTTCAGCGACATGAAGTTCCAGTACTGCTGGGAAACCTTCTCGTCAGGGTCAATGAGAATTTTCAGAGAGTCGATGTTATCGAAGTAGGGAAACGAAGGGATCGAAACCAGGACCATCAGGATCGTGGTGAAAAGCACTGTCTTTTCAAAGTTATCAAGGTAGCGGTACTCGCCGAACTGAGTAGACACAGACTCCTCGATGATCTTCCCGCGCGTAGGCCACGAGTAGAAAAGCCCCAAGATTACCCAGAAGCCCCAAAAGAAGTGCTTGGTCCAGTCGTCGGGAAAAAGTAGCACGAGGTTAAAGAACATGACCGTGAAGGTACTCCCCACAAGTAGTCGGTAGACAACACGATCAATTGACGAATTTGCTCGGAAATAGATCTTCAGACGATGGTCGATCTCTTTACCCAGGAGGTACCACTGGCTAGCGATGAACGCCATATAGAGCATCATAAGAATTGTCTGGGTGAAGAGGCTAAGCTCAATCGTCTTTTGTACCCAAACCGGAATCAGCAAAAAAGAGAAGTAGATAACTACTCGATTAAAGAAGAACTTCCCCTTTTCTATTAGAGCACTTGAGTTTTTTACTAAAGCTTCCAGGGCAATCTCCGACTAGAACAGTGGGATATCTACGAAAGAGACTCCCACCCACGACCTGTCGAAATACGGGGGCGGATCTGTTCACCCGCCCCCCTATTTCTTTTCTTACGGGAAATGGTAGCCCAATTTCTGCCCACTTGCACACACTCCGGAGAGAGATAAAATAATCATAGGGGCAGTGTGCCCGCTTTCGTGTACCCCACAGCATCAGGAGGATGATTTGGGGATCTCATTCGGCTCCATTAATTCAGGCCTCCCCAAGGACATCGTTCAGCAGATCGTGAACGCTGAGAAGATTCCTATCCAGGCGATGGAAGCGCGGAAGGGAAAGATCCAGAACAAGCAAGCACTCGTAGGCCAACTCACGAAGCTCGTCGAAGGCATGCGCGGAGAGATCCTCAAGAATAAAGGCGCGCGATCCTTCCGTGAGATGAAAGTCCAGGGCGGCTCCGACAACGTCCAAATCACCGCCGACAAGAACATCGCCGAGCCCGGAAAGTACCAATTGGAAGTGCTCCAACTCGCCCAGAAGTCATCCGCGATCACCAACGGTGTCGAAGATAAAGACAAAACCTACATCGGCGTAGGCTATATCCGCGCTGTCATGCCAGATGGGGAAGAAAAAGAAATCTACATCGATGAGAATAACGCCACTTTGAGTGGAATCGCGAAGGTCATCAACGAGCAGTCCGATATCCTCGGTATGCGGGCCAACGTCGTCAACGACGGATCCGGGTCCGACGAGCCCTGGAAGATGGTGCTCTCGCTTAATGAAACCGGCGACGCGGCCCGAGCCGAGTTCCCTTACCTCTACCTCGTCGACGGTGAGGTCGATCTTATCCTTGAAAACGAGCGCCCAGCACAGGACGCGAAGGTTAAGCTCGACGGCTTCGAGATTGAAGTTCCCTCGAACAAAATCACCGACCTCATCCCTGGTGTGACGATCGATCTTAAAAAAGCCAAGCCCGGCGAAGAGATCGGCTTCGAGATCACCGAAGACATCCAGGCAATTGGCGGAAAGATTACGTCGCTGGTCGATAACATCAACAATGTTTTGAAGTTCATCAAAGAGCAGAACACGCTCAACGAGAAATCCGATACGTCTTCGACACTGGGCGGTGACC
>JBKHVY010000065.1:0-11619 GCA_046569805.1 Bacteriovoracia bacterium
AAGAGCGAGGTGCAGTATAATGATTTCAGGCTTTTACCCTAGATATACCGTGCCTCAGTTGCCTTCATGACCGCTTCGGTGAGGCGAATAAACTCGTCTAAGACCGGAGGCTTGAGCGCCTTGAAGCGGGCCTCAAGCGCCGGCGTGCGGGATGTTCCGGCACCATTGTTCTTATCGTCGAAGACCACAACGCCCAGGGCCCCTTCGGCGTCGAAACCCGCGGTGATATCAAGGTTGAAGACGACAGCGCGAAACAGCGGCAGCGATTTTTCATCTTTTTTGCCAAGGAAGAGTGACGCTTGCACCAGTTTCTCCGGATCACGCTCGCAGCTCTCGAGCGCATTACTTAGCACCTTGAGAGTCGCCTGCAGCCACTGCAGCGCCTTTCCTTCACTCGTGAGCTCCGGCGTGGTCACTCCACTCACGTGAACGCGAGCACAGTCTTTGAGAAGCTCCAGTGCGTGCTCTAAGCACAGGTGCGTATGGAGAAAAAACGGAGCGAGCATCTTCGGCTCAAAGGCCTTATCGAGGCTCGCCAGATGCGCATCGTTTTCCCAAATATCCCAACGAGCTCGCTCTTTCGCAAGTCCCCAGGAAGCACGTAGGACTTGGCCCTCAACATGAACTTCGCTCTGCATGTTCGGCATGAGGTCGAGGTAGTGCATGGTGCTGATGGTGCAAGCAAACCAGTTCAGCGCACGGGGATCGTGTCGGGTGAGCCACTTACTTGGATCTTTACGCCAGAACTTCATCATACGAGTGTCTTCTTGAGATAGTGCATGAGATCACTGAGAGAGTTTTCAACCTGGAACAGGTTCAGCTGCTCCTTCGTGTAGTAGCCGTCTTCCACGGCGCGCGCGAACCACTGCAGGAGTCCGTCGTAGTAGCCGTCGTGGTTAAAGATCACGATCGGCTTGGCGTGCTCACCGAGCTGCTTCCAGGTCGCGATCTCGAAGAACTCGTCCATGGTCCCGATGCCTCCGGGCAGGATGATGAACGCATCGGACTCTTCGTACATCATGCGCTTGCGAGCGTGCATGTCGTCGACGATGCGCAGATCCTTGAGTCCCGTGTGCCCGACCTCCCAGTCCATGAGCCGGCGCGGAATCACACCGACGACCGCGCCCCCGAGACGCAGCATCTCGTCGGCGATCACGCCCATGATGCCCACCTTTCCGCCGCCGTAGACCAGACCCCAGCCGGCCCGGTGGAACTCCTGCATGAGGGCCTGGGCAGCTTCCTGGCGCGAGGTGCGAACGCCCAGGCGCGCGCCACAGAACACAGCAATCTTCTTCATAGGGATCCCTGCTTTAAGCGTTTAAGTTTTTTTCGAAGCCACCAGAACTCGATAACCATGAACGCACCGAAGCTCATGTACTGGCCACCGGTCTTCCAGAACGCCCACTGAGCGGTCGTACCGTAGATCGACCAATAGGCCATGAAAGTTCCGAAGGCAAACATAAAGGCAATGACGTGCCGCTCGAAGTCGCGCAGCCATTCTTGTGGAAAAGGCCATGGTCTCCCCATGTCCTGCATCGCCTCAGCGAGCATGGTGCGACCTTTCTTTTGGTTGAGCGTCAGCCAGGTGCCGCAGATGTAGCCAGTCATCGTCGGCTGAAGCTTAAACCAAATTCCCTCCCGTGCAAAAAGAGCCAGAAGACCTAGGAGAAAAATGATTCCGAAGTTCAAGCGTGAGAGCGTGTGCACGCGTCCGGTGTAGAGCTTTTCGACGATGACCTCGACGACGGCAAGACCGATGCCCACGCTGAGGGCGATGGGTAGCGGCTGCGTCTCCTCCAGCCACCAGTAAGCAAGCGCCGGCAGGAAGGAGAGGAAATGCAAAATCTGGGGACGAGACTTCTCGGACATGCCGAAAGCTTACGCCATTTTGCGACGATTTTCCTCACAGTATGCGGCGTAATCTAAAATTAGTTCACTGGGCTCGAGGATCTCCGCGTGATCTTCCATCGCCATGAGCCAGGCGAAGATCTGGTCACTCGGCTCGACCCAGGCGGCCCAAATCAAGTCACCTTCTGGATTGGTGACAAGACAAGGCTTCCCAAGAAATTGGTGATCCGGAATGAGTTTAAACTGGTCCGGGTTTTTTATCTTGAGCACCAGCCGCGTCTCGTTATCTGACATCGCTCGCAGCGCAGAAATGAACTCAGTGATCTCGTGGTGAGTCGCCCGTGGGTCTTTGCGGCGCTCACTTCGCTTAATGTTCTGGATCTCGCTCAAACGCAGTGAAAGAAGGCCATGGTCGTGCGTTTCCTCTGCGATCAGGGATAGCTCACCTTCTAAGTAGGCCAGGCGACACGGGATGAGGTTAAGAATACGCGTCCCCTGCCACTCGACTAACACCGTCTCTCCGGAGAGGAGACACGACTCAATGATGTTAATCTTGTGTTCGGTGAAGTCGTCCCCCTCAGTCACAAGATGAGGCGTTTCCTGGAGGTTCATTTCCTGCCAGCGCTGGCGCAGTTGGACGTAGACCGGATACGCCGGGTGGAGGCGCTGCTCTTTGAGCAAAGGCACCACAAGCTTCTTCACTTCCGTAGAGGTCGCATCCTCCGCGAGCTGCTCTAGGACTTGCGTCAGCTGGCACCAGTGGGTCCAGTTCCAGGCCTGGTAGACATCCGTCGTTTCGCCCGTGAGGGCCATAAGTTCTTTCTGAGAATCCTGTAGCGTCACCATCAATCGACGGGCCTGGGCGCGAGGAATGGCGAGCTTTTCAGCGGCTTCTTCCCATGAGCTTTCTTTTGTCATTTCAGCGAATTGCGCCAATTTTTGCCAAGTCTCAGCCGTCATTTTCAAGGTCTTCATAGCATCCTTAAAGAGGTTCTTGAGCAAACTGATCGGCTTCTTGCCGAATAACTTGAGTTTCTTTTTGCGATCTTCCTGAGATAATGACGGCATGTTAGCGAAACTCCTTATGCAGAAGCCTATTCTGGCCATCGGTCTTCTGATGTTTATTGTGGTCTGGGCGTCATCCGGTGGGCGAAATCCCTTCTTCGAACGAGAGGCCATCAAGCCTACGCCCTGTAGAGCAGCGCTGATTCGCTTGGAGAAGCAGGTCCCCAGTAGCTGGAAGCTTCTGTGTGAAGGGAATAACCTTGCGGTCGAGATCGTCGAAGCCTCGAGCGAGCTCGACGTCAAAAAGCTTAAGACACTTCTTTATCGTCAGATGGCGAACCACCTTGTGCTGCTCGCAAAGTCCTCACAGGCCGACATCCTCGAGAAAGTCTTCATCGTGCGGCTGCGACTGTCTCACTCGAAGCTCGAGATCAACGCCGTGTCCGAAGGCAAGTACGTCGCGAAGCTTGCAACTCTGACGTCACCGGAATTTATCATGGAGCACCTGCAACAGACGGTGCAGGTCAAAGAAACGCTCAAATAGTTCTGCGCCGGGATCAGAAAAAGTCTTGGTCTCCGTCTCATAGCGCCAGCAGTGCAAGAACAAGCGCTCAGCTGCGTTACCGCCGTAGAAAGTATCTCCTACGATCGGGTGACCGATGGCCGCAAGCTGCACTCGGATCTGATGCCGCAGCCCACTGTGAAGATTCACCACCACTAAAGAGTAGCCGTTTTCAGTCATGACCGTTTCGTAGTCGAGCACCGCCGTCTGGCCCGTCGCCCCGACCTTCATTCGCTCCCCCTTCACGCCCTGGGGAGAGAGGAAGTGCGTGAGCTTCGTCTGTGTACCGGGATCGCCTTCGACGATCGCCCAGTAGAGCTTACGACGAAAGACTTGCGAGAAGTGCGAGCGCAGCCGGCCGTAGGCCTCGTCGGTCTTCGCGTAGAGGACAAGGCCCGAGGTCTCGCGATCGAGCCGCCACACGCAACCGCGGTCCATACCTTGGGCGTTCACGAGTGTGAGTTTTGGAGCTGCCGCCGCAAGCCAGCTCACGAGGTTCGGAACCGGTTCATAGTGTAGAGGATGCGTGTGAATGCCAGGCGGCTTATGGAGCGCAAGGAGTTCTTCGTCTTCGGCGACGACGGCGACTCCGGAATAATCTGTCCACGGCCAGATTTCCTTTGCGTTCACAAGCGCCAGTGGTAACTGCACCACCTGCCGAGCGGCGATCGGCATCATGAGCCACTTCCGGTCGAGGGTATGCTTCTTGAGCTGCTGGCCCGAGCATTTGAAGACTTGCTTCAAGAGCACTTCACTGCTTGCGAAGGGCACCAGCGCACACCACTCAATACTAATCACCGCGAACCTTTCGTCCTTCGGTGCGCAGATCGAGCTTACGGATCACGAATTCAACTCGGCGATCAGAGATCGCTACGTCCGCGGTCTTGGGCTGAGGCCGAGAGTCCCCGTAAGAGATGACCGAAACGCGTTCGGGTGAAACTCCACGGGCCATGAGAAGCTGTGCGACCGCACTTGCCCGCTGAGCCGAGAGTGACCAAGCATTCGCCTCTCCGACGGCTGCGTGCCCCTCGACGATGATGTGCCAAGGATTCTCGCGCAGCATCTTGAGAATACGATCGAAGACCAGAGCATCAAGCTTTTCGACCGAGACGGATCCGGCGTTAAAGGAGAACTTGTCTTTCATGCGCACAGTGATGCTTTCGGGCATCTCGAACACCGAAGCTTCCTCCGAGAGGTTGTAATCGGTGAGCATCTTCTTCACTTCGTTCAATTGCGTGTCACTCTCACGGTTAATCTCTTGCTTGTCCAGCAGACCCTCGGACGTGAGGAACTCGATCGGAAAGGGCCGCGGTGGCTGGTCGGATTCGATCATCGTCGTCGAGTCACTCGGAGACTTGCCCTGGGTCGTCGTCTCCCCGGCCTTCAGGACGTTCCCGCCGAAGGCGTTGCGGATCGATCCCATGGCAGCTTCGTACTTCGCTGTTTCGGTCTTCGCGAACGACAGGAGCAACACGAAGAAGGTCAGAAGCAAAGTACACATGTCGGCGAAGGACGCCATCCACGCGGGAGCTCCGGCCTTACAGGGAGGACATTTTCCGTCGGCCATGGCCTACTCCTTCTTTTCTTCAGCGGGAGTGCGGTCTTTCGGCGGCAGGAAGGACTCGAGCTTCTCGCGGATCGTACGTGGGTTCTCGCCCGCGACGATACCGAGCACTCCGGCCACGATGATGTTCATGCGCGTGGACTCTTCCTTCGAGCGCTGCTTGAGCTTCACGGCGACCGGGATACAGAAAACGTTGGCGATGATTGCACCGTAGAACGTGGTCAAGAGAGCAACTGCCATCGCTGGACCGATGGAGTTCGGGTCCGACATGTTCTGGAGCATCTGCACCAGGCCCATCAGCGTTCCGATCATTCCCATCGCCGGACCGTCCGCCCCCATGCCGTCCATCATGTCAGCGCCCTTCGTGTGGCGCTCTTCCATCGCGGAAATCTCAAGGCCCAGGATCGACGTAATCACTTCCGGCGGACGGTTGTCGGCAGCGAGCGTTACTGATTTTTTAAGGAACTTGTCTTCGACCGGAACTTTCTCGAGCGCAAACACAGACTCGCGGCGCGCGATCTCCGCGAGCTTGATGATCTCGTCGATCATGAGCTTCGGGTTAGCAGAGTTACTGAACATGACCTTCATGTAGATCTTGGCGGTATCCTTCACGACTTCCATGGGCCACTTAATAAAGGTAACGGCGATCACACCGCCGAAGATAAGGACCACGGAAGGAATGTCGACGAAGATCCCGAAAGATCCACCCAACCAGATCGCCCACATGATCGAGACGGTCGCGAGTACGAAGCCAATGATGGAAGCTAAATCCATAAGTACATCCCAAGAAGTAAGGTTCTTAGGATAAGTATCGGAATATTAAGACTTGAAACTTAGACGTAAAAAAAGCCGCGGTCGGCGCGGCTTTTTTTGATTGGCGAGTATTTTGGTCAGACTACTTCTGCTCTTCCTGAGTCAACATCGTAGCATCGATGAAATTCATCATGAGACTACGCAGCTCTTCTAGGCTCACGGCGTCTTCGCCCTCTTTGGCCGGGAAGAGCTCTTGCTTAATGAGCTCCGGAGAGAATCCGGTCAGCTCCGCGAGCTGCTGGAGTGATACTTTTTCTTTTGCCTTACTTTGCTCACCTGTCGGTGCTGCGTGCTGCATTTTCTACTCCTTGAACGATCGGCATCAAACCATTCCGTAGTTTGATGCGGACAGCGTATCGAGGGTAAGAAAGAAGAGTCAACACAGCACAGTCACCTGTAAGACGATGTTAGAACATGCCCATGATAGGTGCTCAATTACCTAGAATTACAAAACTTAGGGCTTAATATTTTGGGGAAGAAATGGTGACAGAAAACTCTCCGACTTGCGTAGCATCTCGCTAAACTCATCGCTGTCGCGGCTCTGCAGCGTCACTCCCCCGCCCGCTCCGTACTTCATTTCTTTTTGTCCCATGTCGAGCTCAGCGGTCCGAATGTTAATGGAGCTCGCGAGCGTTTTTCCATACGCAAGCCACGTGGAGCCGCAGTAAAACCCACGCGACTCCGCTTCAATCTGGTTGATGATAGAGAGCACGCGTTTTTTGGGAGCTCCGGTTACGCTTCCACCAGGAAAGAGACACTCGAGCACACGTCCCCAGCTGGTGTGCGCTGGAACGGGGCACCCCACAAGTGAATACTGGTGCAACAATCCTGGCACCACGAGAGGCTTCTCTTTGGCGATCACGCGCGCCAGGGGCTTCGCCACGCGAGAGAGATCGTTACGAATGAGATCAGTGATCATATTCAGCTCTCCGCTCTCTTTCTTCGAGGAGCGCATGCGATCCCAGGTTTCGGAGAAGTCTTGCGGAGACTTGAGCGGCAGCGTTCCTTTGATTGGCATCGAATACAGCTCGAGACCCGACTCCGAAACCCTGCGCTGAACGAGGCACTCCGGAGAATTACTCAACAAGAGGCGCCCCATCGTCGAGAACCACGTGGCGTGCGCGTAGGCGCCGATGCGCTCGGGGCCCGACCACAGAAGGCGAATGAAGTCACTCGGAAGATAATCATCTTTCCAGGTGAGGTAGAAAGGTGCGGTGAGATTCACCTGATAGCAGTGTCCGGCCAGGAGTTCTTCGCGCACTAACCCATAGGCCTTGCGATACTCATCCCAGGTCGGAACTTGCAGGAACTTCAATCGAGGAGCAGTGAGGGGCTTGGGCCACAGATCATCAAGTGTAAGACGCCGGGCCTTGAGGTATTCGATCTCCACCGCTAAGGGAAGATGACCCGGCACCAGATCTTCCTGACCGTGGAAGAGGTGGCCCAGCTCGTAGGTGAGATGCAGGACCTTCGGTTTGGCGAAGGTCGCATTGAGCGGTACTTCATTAAGTGACGTGAGGAACTCGCGCACGCCGCCCTTGAGCTTGCGGCCCGTGAGAAGGTCCAAGGTATGATGCCGGTAGTGCATCCGGGCAATGTAGGGCCTGAAGCAGTAGAGGAACTCCCCTTTCTTTCCTTGCGCGAAAAGGGACCACATAGGCTTAAGCCCCTGACCGTTGCCCGGGCTCGAGCTCGGCGAACTTCGTCTGTGAGGCAATCCACGCGAGGTCGATGTCCCCCGGTTCACCGGCACGGTTCTTCGCCACGATGACCGTCGCGATGCCCTTCTTAGGAGAATTCGGATCACCCATGTCGGGTCGGTGAATCAGACAGACAATGTCCGCGTCTTGTTCGATGGCACCAGATTCGCGCAGATCCGAGAGCTGAGGTCGCTTATCAGTACGGGCCTCAGAAGACCGGTTGAGCTGCGAGAGCGCGATGATGGGACAGCTGAGTTCCTTCGCAAGTTCCTTCAGACCTCGGGAGATCTCCGAAATTTCTTGTTCACGCGAGGGCTTGCGCACGTGCGGCTGCATGAGCTGGAGGTAGTCGATGATGATGAGGCCCAGGCCCTGCTCGGCCTTTAGGCGCCGGCACTGCGAGCGGATGTCGATGAGCGTCGAGGCACCGGAGTCGTTGATGACGATCGGAAGTCGCGAAAGATTCTGGACCGCCGTGAACATGTTCTTCATGTCATGTGGCCCGAAGTCCTTCATGCGGATCTTGCGCGAATCGATGTTTGCCTCGGAGGACAAGATACGCATGCCAAGCTCGGCCGTGAGCATCTCCATCGAATAGATCGCAACCGGCAGACCAGATTGCTTGCACCCGTTGACAGCCCAGTTCAAAACGAGCGAGGTCTTGCCCACACCTGGTCGCGCGGCGATGACGATCAACTGGCCTGGTTGAAGACCGAGGAGACGGCTGTCAATGGAGGGGAAGCCGGTGGGAATGCCCGTGATCTCACCTTTGTTGCGACTCGACTTCTCGAGGTCCTTAAGACTTTCATTCAGCGACTCGCGCAGCGAGCGCATGCGGTTCTGCTTCGTCTGGCTGGTGAGCTTGAAGAAGTTCGATTCGACTTCACCTAGGAAGTCCTGGACGTTACCCGTGAAGTTCGTGCCCGTCTGCACCACGCGGGATGCCGTGCGAACCACCTCGCGCAGGATTGATTTTTCTTTCACGAGCTTGGCGTAGGACTGCACGTTCGCCGCCGACGGAATGTCTTCGGCGAGACCCACGAGAGCACTCTGCCCCCCCACGCGCTCGAGGCGCCCGAGGTCGTTGAGCTTCGAGCTCAAGGTCACGAGGTCGAAGGGCTGTGACGCCACATGCAGATCGCGCATGGCTTCGAAGATCATGCCGTACTGAGGATGGTAAAAATCATCTGACGAGAGACCGAGATCACTGATCTCATCGAAGGAGCGGTTGTCGATCAGGAGCGAGCCGAGGACGGCCTTCTCGGCGGTAAAATCGTGCGGGAGCTCTTGGGTGATTTTCTCGTTGTTTTGCATGAGTCAGTTTCGCACTAGCGTTTTTGGTATTCAACACTCGTCGCGTTTAAACATAAAAAAAGGGCCCCGATCTGGGGCCCCTTCAGAAACTTTATTTCGAATAAAGTCTTACTCTTCTGCGTTGTTCGCTGCGAGCTCCGCTTCTGCGGCAGCTTTCGCTGCAGCTTCTGCGTCGGCTTTCGCCTTCTTCTTGTCAGCGTTGCGCTTCGCTGCTTCGGCTTGGGCCTTCTTAAGCTCTTCCGCCTGGACCGGATCGATCATGATCTTGAGCTTGAAGTTCGCGACCACGTCGTTGCCGAAGAGGCGTGCCTTACAGTCGTAAGTCCCCATGCTCTTGATCGTGCCATCGACAGTAATCGCGCGGCGCTCAACGTGGATCCCCTTCGTCTCGAGCTCCTTCGAGATATCGAGAGTTGTGACAGACCCGAAGAGCTTTCCGTTCTGGCCGACTTTCTTGATCATCTCGAGCGTGAGGCCATCGAGCTTAGACTTAATCGTGATCGCGCCAGCTTGCTCAGCAGCGATCTTCTTCGAGAGCGCCTTTTGGCGATCTTTAAGAACGTTCGAGTTTTTCTCGTCAGCGACGAGCGCGAGCTTGCGAGGCATGAGGAAGTTGCGAGCGAAGCCTTCCGCAACTGTTACGATTTGGCCGATGTTGCCGAGGTTTTTCACCTTCTCGAGCAGAATAACTTTCATGAGAACTCCTTAATTTGAAACCTGTTTTTTAAATTTTTGATTAAAATCGAACCACGTATCGAAGAGCCCGAGAACCGCCAAGAGCCAAGCCGCAAAAAACACCACCGCCATGATGGCGAGAGTGCGAAAGAAGCCAACAACCTGAAAGTGGTTCAAGAAGCCGAGTGCTACCCCAAAACCTTGGAAGAAATAAAACACGCCGATGGCACGCAAAACCGTGAAGCCAACGACCGAGCCGTAAGGAACCATCTCACCCCAAACCGCAAGCGCAAGTGCTAGAGCGACAACGTAAGCACCAGCGAAGGGTACCTTGAAGTCGAGGAGCGTGCGTTCGTCGAAGGAGTGGTCCTGGGCCGGCTGAAGCAAGCGACGACTCTTGAGGGCGAGGTACATGTTGATCCAGAGAAGGAAGAAGATCCCACCGAAGACGTACCCCGGGAGGGTTTCGATCATCTCTTGAGCAATGTCCCCGGCCGGACGAGCGAGTCCCAGATCCGCCAAGTCCTGCGCCATGGCCCCAGAAGCTTTCGCTTCTTCGAGCCGCTGCAAGACGAGCTCAACTTCATTCGTCACAGCTGTGTGCAATGATTGTTTTGTTTCTTTTAAGTACCCCGTCCCGATGCCTGCAACGAGCGTTAAGAAAACCAGACCCGTGACCACCACCGAACGAACGGGGCGCCAACCGCGGAGCAGAGTTTCTGAAACGACGATGGCCGTAGCGGCCAACAGAATGTAGGACGCCGCGAGCGTGTAGTCCTTAAAGAAGAGGTAGCCTAAACCGAGACACAACGAGACTCCTACAAGTGCCATGGCGTAGCCCTTCGCGCGACCATAGAGGACAGTCGCAACTGCCAACGGAAAAGGCGTGAAGAGTGCCATCAAGTAGCTTAGGCACAAAATGACACTTGAAGCTCCGAGGAGCAACAAGCGTTGTACGCTAAGTCTTGGCGGTTGGAGAATCTCGCTCGACATCAGTTATTCCCCGATTAACGAGCGACGTCGTCAGACGTGTAGCTGATCAAACCCATAGCGCGGCCGCGCTTAATCGCGTCACAAGCCTTGCGCTGGAACTTTGGAGTAAGACCGGTTACGCGAGCAGGAGAGATTTTTCCGAATTCGTTAACGAGCCAGCCGTAGGTCTTCGGGTCTTTCCAGTCAGGAGAAGTTTTCTTGGCCGAGAACCAGCAAGAACGGCGCTTCGAGTGCATGCGCTTCTCTTTGTCTCCGCCCATGTCTTCGCCTTCCTCACCTTCGACCGCTGCACCAGCTGCTTGCGTGTGGTTCGGGTTCTTGTAGCCTTTTACGATTTCATCTTGTTGAGCATCGTCACCGAGCTTAACGATCATGAAGCGAACGATGGCTTCGTTGATCCGGAACTTACGCTCGATTTCGGCGTTAGTTGAGCCTTGTGACTTGTACATCACGTAGAAGAAGTTGCCTTTACGAAGGCCTGACTCCAAGGGCTGAGCGAAAGTCTTAACGCCCCAAGTGTCGTTGACGAGAATTTCGCCACCGAACTCTTTGACTGTATCTGCGATGAGAGCCTTTACGGAATTAATAGCTTCTTCCGTGGCGTCGGGCTTCACGACGAACGCCGTTTCATAGATCATGGTTCCTCCTGGGATATAATTATGGCCATAGTCAAAACGCTATGACCGAGTAGTAACCGTATAAATGTCCGAGAAAACTAGCACTGGGGGCCAGTTAAGTCCAGTGACACAATCGGATGTTTTAAGGGGCGGGCCAACGCGCAGAGCAAAGCATCGAGAATTGCTTAGGTCAGAACTGACGCCAAAATCGTCACCATCTCGTCACTAAAGTCATTCGCATGTTTTTCGAAAAACGCATCGATGGCCTGCATCGAAGGCATCTGCTGGTGGGTCCGGAAGTGGTCAAAGCGATTGCACATGATCAGAATCTGGTAGGACTCTGGAAGTTTGAAAATATCTTTCTTTTCTGGGTACCCTCGACCGCGGCCTAGCTCCTCGTGCGCCGCCACCATCCCGAGGATCCGCGGGCTTATGAACGGCTTCCCCTCAAGCGCACTCACTCCGTCGTACACGTGGGCGCGGTACTTCTGCAGCTGCTGGGGCGTCATCTTATCCCCTAGAGCATCG
>JBKHVY010000066.1:0-11402 GCA_046569805.1 Bacteriovoracia bacterium
AAAGGCGCAAGATTACTAGATAAAATCCGACTAAATGTTGAAAAAAATTACCGTCAATAATTGACAACAAAATCTTTACCGCTTAAATTCACTTCACCTTTTTCGATTAAACGGTCTCGTAGCTCAGTTGGTTAGAGCATCTCACTTTTAATGAGAGGGTCGGGTGTTCGAGTCACCCCGAGATCACCACTTAAGATACTGAATTTGCTAGTTTTGGTCCCATCGTCTAGCCCGGTCTAGGACATCGCCTTTTCACGGCGGTAACTGGGGTTCGAATCCCCATGGGACTACCAAATATAAAAAAGCCCCGCTGAAAAGCGGGGCTTTTTTTTACCTAAATCTCTTTAGCTAATTCTTTTACGTTTTCGACCAGCTCGAGCATGGAGTTCGAGGACTTCAGAACACCCTGAGCTTCGTGATAGTTCTGCTCAGCTGCATTGGTGATCCCACGGAAAGTTTCCACCACAGCACTCACTGAGCGATCTGAGGCCTGCACAACTCGTGCGACTTCATTAGTCACGGCCGTCTGCTCTTCCACCGCCGTAGCGATACTTCCAGCGATGCTACTGATCTCGTTCACGGCCGACTGAATCTTGTCGATGGCGCCGATCGCGCTCGAGGTCGAGTCCTGGATGGCGCGGATGCGATTGCCAATGTCCTCCGTCGCCTTCGCCGTCTGCTTCGCGAGTTCCTTTACTTCGTTGGCGACGACCGAGAACCCTTTGCCGGCCTCACCGGCGCGGGCCGCTTCGATCGTAGCGTTCAGTGCCAGGAGGTTCGTCTGCTGGGCGATCGAGCTGATCACCTTGATCACGTTCCCGATCTCGACGGAGGCTTTCCCGAGCTCGGTCACTGTGGCGTTCGCGTCGTTCGTCTGATTGAGGGCTTCCTTCGTCATCCGTGCCGCCTCACTCGAGGAGCGGGCAATCTCTTTGATCGACGCGACCATCTCCTCAGTGCTCGCCGCCATGGTGCGGATGCCGTCGGCGACGTTCTCCGCATCGTGCGTAGCGGACTTAGAGTTCTCATTCGTCTTCTGCGTGCTCTCCGACATCGAGACGGCGGTGTTTGAGAGATCCTGTGCTGAGCGACTCAACTCCGTCGTCAGGGTATCGAGAAGGCTCACCTTCTTTGTAACGATGTCCCAGACCACCATCGGACCAATGTAGTTTCCGCGCGCATCTCGCATCGCCGAGACATAGAGATCGAGCTTCTGGTCCCCGATGGAGATCAGCGCTTTGTGGGGAAGGTTCTTCTCATTGGCGATGAACTTCTTCTGGTGCGCGGGATTACGGTGGAAGATATCGATCTTACTCCCCTTCGCCTGCTCCGCACGGACAGGAATGTACTTCTCCAGCAGGCGCAAGGTCTCGATCGACTTTGGGTTGAGGTACGTGATCAGCCCATCGAGGTCACAGCACATGACATTCATGGGAGCGTTCCCCATCATGGAGTAGATCCGTGCCATTTCATCCTCAATGCGAAGTTTCTCTGTCACGACTTCCCAGTTCACGAGAGCGCCAACGTACTGGCGATCCTCTGAATGAATCGGACTCACGAGGAGTTCGAGTTTTTCGGGCCCAAGCTGAATGATGGTTTTAATGGGAAGATTCGCAGCGTCGCTCAAGATCTTCTGCTGATGCGCCGGATTGCGGTGAAAGATATCGATCTTACTCCCGATCACATTCTCGACTTTGACCGGTAGATGCGCCTGAAGGCCACTAAGAGTCCGCAGACTCTGAGGTGTCATGTAACGAATCACGAGGTCGCGGTCGCAGTACATGATGTTGCTGGGTGAGTTCTCAAGCAAAGCAAGAACTTGCTCCATGCTACTGAAAACGCTCTTTGGTTTTAATTCTAAAGCTACACCCATTTTCGACTCCGTATGTTTGAAACTCATCTGTACACGCTTGATTATCGGATCGCTGAGAATTTTAAAGGATGATCTATGTCACGTTTTCGGTTAATAAATGCTTTGATAAATCAGGAAACGTGGTTAACTAGTGGTATGTACTTGAGGTTTTTCCTTTTTTTTATCTTGGTTTCCGCGAATCGCTCCTGGGCGCAGGGGCCAGCCGCCGCCGCCGAGGCGCAGCTGCACATCCTCGATAAAACTCGAACTCTCATCTCGGGCCGGATCGTCCGCCTCGCCAACAACCTCGACTCTTTTTTCGGGGAACAGCGAGCGGATGACGAACTCAATCGCTCGTCCATGCGTGTGACCTACGACTATCGCTTGCGCATGGAAAAACTTCCGATCGATGACACCCAAGTCCGCTTCAACCTTCGCCTTCCGAACCTCGAAAAACTTTTTCGTTTTTCTGTTCAAAAAAACGAGCCTAAAGAGCTTGAGCGCGAACGACCTCGCGATCCAGACAAGACCGTCGCGACTGAAGAAGAAGCACCTCCTAAGCAAGAACCTTGGCGCTTTCGATCGGACGTCGGGTTAAACGTATCCTACCCTCCGGTGGTCTTCGCGCGCTCACGTCTCCGAAAGAACTGGATCTTTCCCTGGTTCGTTCAGCGCTTCTCAGAGGAGTTCGGCTATTTTACCGATCGTGGGTGGATACAGAACACGGTGCTCTTCCATGATCAGGCCCTCTCGAAAACACTACTCCTGCGCCTCATCAACCAACAGGACTGGGCGATCTCAGACAAAGTGTTCCGGACGACCCACGGGCCAAGCCTGCTTAAGAACATCAGTGACGACGACGCGGTCTCGCTGAACCTACGGATGAACTCCGTGGTGGAAGATTCGTGGCATGTGAATAACTACGGAGTCTCCGTTTCCTATCGCCGCAATCTCCGCGAGCAGTGGCTCTTTGGAGAAATCATTCCCGCCATCGATTTCCCTAAGGCTGAAGCGTTCCGCCGAGCGCCGTCAATCCTCCTGCGAATAGAGACGCTTTTTTCGCAAGAGTAGTCTGACGCTCAATCCCATGCATAACACTTGCTCAATCGCATGACTCTCGCGATCATTCTCCTAGGCACTTCATTCGAGGAGACGCATGGCCATTTCGATCTTCACCATCGGTCTGATGTACTTCTTTGCGAAGTACCTCTCACTTACCTTTAACAAAACGAAGATTCCCGACGTCCTGGTGCTCATGGGCCTCGGCATTGTGGTGGGGCCACTTCTCCAGGTCATCAACATCCAGCAATTCGGCGCCGTCGGAAGCGTCATTTCGACCATGGCCCTGGTGCTCATCATGTTCGAGTCTGGGCTTCTCATGGACCTCAAGGGCACCATCGAAGCGCTCGGCGCCGGCTACAAACTCACCTTCGCGACGGCCCTCATCACCGTAGCCCTCGGAACCCTCGGCGGCATCTACCTCGCTGACCTTCCCGTGATCTCCGCGCTCACCCTTGGTATCATCATCTCGGGTACCTCCTCGGCGGTGGTCATTCCGATGGCGAAGATCCTGGGCCTTGCGGACAAGACCACGAACATGCTCGTCCTTGAGTCCGCCATCACCGACGTAACCTGCATCATCGGGACCGTCGCGATGATCCAGATTGCGTCGAGCGGCGGCATCCACCCGGGCCAGATCATCGGCAGCACGCTCGCGAGCTTCGTCTTCGCCATCGCGATTGGCCTCGGGGCCGGCGGCGTGTGGCTCTACTTTAGCGAGTTCATCACGCGCATTAATCGCACGGTCTTTCCGACGGTGGCATTCGTCTTCGCTGTCTATGGCCTTACCGAGTTTCTGGGCTTCAGCGGCGCCATCGCGTCCCTCGCGCTGGGCCTCACGCTCTCGAACCACCGCCAGATCGGCTTCTACAAGTTCATCGATAAGATCGACAAGTACCAGACCATCACCGAACGCGATAAGGACTTCTACGAGGAGATGGTCTTCGTCCTCAAGACCTTCTTCTTCGTCTACCTCGGCGTGAGCATGAAGATTAATCAACTCGTTCCCTTCGTCATCGCCGCGCTGATCATCATGGGCGCCTACCTCCTGCGCTTCATACTGACGAAGATCATGCAGCCCGACCTACAGGCCCGGGATGCGCGCATCATGGCGCTGCTCATTCCGAAGGGACTCGCGGCCGCCGTCCTCGCCTCGCTTCCTGCCACGGTTAGCATGCCCGGCGCGGAGCAGATCGAAGCCATCACCTACGCCGTCGTCTTCCTGTCGATCCTCGTGACCTCCGTCGCGATCGCGCTCCTTGAGATCAAAACCTCGAGCGCGGCGACGCCGCCGGTGGCATGACGAGCCTCGCGACGGGGAGCCTCGTCTTCCACCTGTGTTTACTTTTGCTCGCCGTCCACGGCGTGGGATTCTTGTTCGAGAAGTGGCGCCAGCCGAAGCTCCTTGGTGAGATCCTGGTTGGGGTACTCTTTGGCCCTCACGTCCTGGCCCCGGTACTTCCAGCGCTCGCGAGCGAAGGCGCCACTGTCCTTTCGTTCATTTCTCAGGCAGGACTCATTCTTTTGATGTTCCTCGCTGGTACGGAATCAAAGCACATCGGCTTCCAGCGAAATAAAAAGCTCATGCTCTCATTGGTAACGCTGGGGACTGGTCTCCCGTTTCTTTTGCTGATTGCCCTCGCGAGTGCAGATCTAGTACCGCTTACATCTATTATGGGCTCGGCCCAGAGTCCAGATGCGACCCTAACCCTTCTCGCGATTGCCGTCACGGTGACCTCGATACCGGTACTCTCGCGCATCTTCCAGGACCTGCGTCTCACGCAGACGCAGTTCGCGGCACTGATCATCGGCACGGCGGTGCTGGAGGACATCCTCCTCTGGGGCGTCCTCTCTTTTGCCCAGGTCGTCGCCCTCAAGGCTTCTTCGCCTCTGAGCATCGCCCTCCACATGGCGACGAATCTCCTCTTCATGGCCGCGGGCCTCCTGCTTCTCCCCGCAGGGGTCACGAGGCTCGCGAGTGCTCGTGGAAACTTCGTCGCCCGGAACTCCCCGATCGCCTGGCCCATCGTTGTTCTCTTGAGCTACATCTCTCTAGCGCATCTCCTGCAGGTCAACGTCGTCTTTGCTGCTTTCCTTGCCGGCTTTGCACTCACAGGCGGCGCCAGCTCGGAGTCCTCGGGGACTTCTCTCACCTCCGTCGCGGCCCTCCGGTCCGTGGCCCAGGCCTTCTTCATTCCCCTCTTCTTTGCGATGATCGGCTACAAGCTAAAGCTCGACGCGAGCTTCAGCGCCCGGGAGTTGTGCGTATTTCTGCTTGGTTCCAGCGCGCTGTCCAGCGCCTGTACCTGGTTCGCGGCGCGCGTCGGAGGCCTTCGTGCCTATGAGGCGCTGAACGTCGCCATCACCAGTAACGCTCGCGGCGGCCCTGGCATCGTCCTAGCCGGGATCGCCTTCGAGTCGGGACTTGTCACCGCATCCTTCTATACCACGCTTGTGCTCACAGCACTTCTAACCTCGTTGAGTGCAGCGTGGTGGTTGCGCTTCCAGGTGAAACGCCGGAGACCCTTACTCAGTGGAGATTCGCTGCCAGCCCTTTAATCGTCTTCTGGTCCGGCACCTTCACGTCCCAGACTATCCCCAGCCTCTGCAAGCCGATGAGCACCCACCACCCGAAATCGAGCTCCCACCAGCGCAGGCCCACCACAGAGCGCCTCGCTGCATGCAGATGCTACCGGCGAGCGCAAGAAAGAACTGAAAGATCCGAGAGGTCTTAAATGAGCGGTGAGATAAGTAGCGGTGATAGGACAACGTTAGCGCGAAGCCTCGCCAGACAAAGAAGAAACCCGCCACACAGAGTGCCGTCGTACTCGTACCCGTCCAGAACACCAAGAGAACGAGGCCATGGATGAAAACCAGGCGCAGAGTTTGTTTGTCCATGAGAAGAGTATAGTAAAAAAAAGGCCCACCGAAGTGGGCCCTGAGATTTTTACAGAAGAGCGATGAGCGGGGCGATCAAGAGTGAAACGACTGACATCACCTTAATCAAGATAGCAATACCTGGACCAGACGTGTCCTTGAACGGGTCGCCGACCATGTCACCCACAACTGCGGCCTTGTGAGTGTCAGAGCCTTTCTTCTCGCCAGCGAGGTGACCCTTTTCGATGTATTTCTTAGCGTTATCCCATGCTCCACCGGCGTTCGCCACGAAGAGAGACATGGTCGCACCTACTGCGAGAGATCCGGCCAAGAGACCGGCCAGAGAAGCTGGGCCCATGAGGAAGCCAACCGCCACAGGAGCAACGATCGCAATCATTCCTGGAAGCATCATTTCACGAAGAGCAGCTTTTGTTGCGATGTCGACGATCTTCGATGGCTCTGGCTCAGCCTTGAGTTCCATGAGACCTGGGATCTCGCGGAACTGACGGCCAATTTCTGTCACGATCGCGCCAGCGGCACGGCCCACGGCAAGCATGGTTGTCGAGCCGACGAGGAACGGAAGGACAGATCCGAGGAGAAGACCGATCAAAATCTTCGGATCGTTGAGAACGAGCGAGAGTTCACCGAGGTTATTCAGTGCACGGACGTGGTTCACTTCGATGTTGAACGCTGAGAAGAGCGCGAGCACCGTGAGGATCGCTGAACCGATGGCGAAGCCCTTACCGATCGCAGCTGTCGTGTTACCAACCGAATCGAGTTCGTCAGTGATGTCGCGAACTTCCTTCCCGAGGCCCGACATCTCGGAGATACCACCGGCGTTGTCCGAGATCGGACCGTAGGCGTCAACCGTCATAACAACCGCTGTTCCACCGAGCATACCGACCGCCGAGAGCGCGATTCCATAGAGGCCCAAGTACTTGTTCGCGAGGTAGGCGACGATACAAACGATGAGGATTGGAAGTGCCGTCGACTCCATTCCAACGGCAAGACCGCGGATGAGGTTCGTTCCGGCTCCGGTACGAGAAGCTTCGGCGATCTTCGCGACTGGCGTCGACGACGTGTAGTAGTCCGTGATGAGACCGATCAGGGCACCGCCGACCGCACCGAAAGTGAGGATCGCTGTCACGGCCTGCGTGATGCCGAGAGAGTTCATGATCACGTAAGAGACGATCGCCAAGAGGATTGGCGGAACGATGAGAGCGCCACGGAGGACCGTCGCCGCAGGCAAGTTCTTCATGGCGCGAGCGATGAAGATACAGAGAATTGAAACCATGAGACCCACACCGGTAAGCACGAGTGGAAGAGCCACGGCCACAGTTTTATTCATGGTCACGTCAGCCGCGTCCATGAGGGTCGGGAGCTGGCTTGACGTGATGGCGATCGCCATCGCAGAAACTACGGCCGCAACCATCGATTCGTAGATGTCGGCGCCCATACCGGCGACGTCACCGACGTTATCACCGACGTTATCGGCGATCACACCTGGGTTCCGTGGATCGTCTTCCGGAATGTTCTCGATGACTTTACCGGCGATGTCGGAACCGACGTCAGCGGCTTTCGTGTAGATACCACCACCGATGCGCGCGAAGAGTGCGATCGACGAGGCACCGACGGCGAACGAGTGAAGCACGGAGCTCAAGTGCGGAGAGGTTTCGAAGGCGAGGTAGATGACACCCATGCCGAGTGTACCGAGGGCCGCCACTGCGAGGCCCATGACCGCACCACCGTCGAGGGCCGTGAGGAGGGCGTTGGGCTTCGAGCCTTCACGGGCCGCTTGCGTCGTTTTGACGTTGGCCCAGGTCGCGGCCTTCATGCCGACGAAGCCCGCGAGGAGCGACAAGAATGCACCGAGGATAAACGAAGCGCCCGCGATCGGACCCAGCGCCCAGGCGATAGCAGCGCCCACGATGACACAGTAAACGGCGAGGGTTTTATACTGCCGGAAGAGGAACGCCATGGCACCTTCGCGGATGTATCCCGCGATGCGGTTCATAGTTTCGTTACCGTTCGGCAAACCCATGATACGGACATAGAAGAAGGCGGCAATGACTAGGCCAATTACGCCAAAAACAATGGGGGACTTAACCCACATCAACCAAGCATCAGACATCGTGTGCTCCCAAGCTAGTAGTCTATTATTGTGCTAAGTTTTTACCCAATAGGCCCTTTATCGGCAACGCAAATCATCAATAAAACTCTGTTTTGCGCACCCCGATAAATAACTTTGCCACTTCGAATTGAATCGTCTATTTCCATGCCATGGAAGCAAGTTTACGGCGAGCGCCTCTACTGAAAGAAATGGATCGATTGGCCAGCGAAGATAAGCATTGTGCAGCTTGTCCAGGTCACTGCTGTACCGCTGTGGCGAACTCCATGCAAACGACCCCACTCGAGACCCTCGACGTCCTGACATTTCTCCGAGCGTCAGGACGCTGGAACGACGAGCTTAAGCTCATCCTCCAAGCAAACGTTTCGAAATTTCGCCTAGATCAGATTCCTGGGAACGGTCGAAAAAACTACCTACGTCGAACCTACGATTGTCCGTTTTTTGCGGGCTCGAACTTAGGGTGTATGCTCGAGCGCACAATCAAGCCCTACGGCTGCCTCGGTTTCAATCCGACTGCGTCCAACGAAACCAAGGGCGAAAGCTGCGGCTCGAACCAGGAGCTCCTGGCGCAGCGAGAGGATATGTGGACGGCCGAAGCGGCTGAAAACACAAAACTCAAGGACCAATACTCTCTCTGGTGGGAAAAACTTCCCTTGCCGCTCGCTCTTCTCGAGGCCGAACGACAAGGCATGTAGCCAAGGGGCCCTGAGCCTTGGTACTGATGGGACACCTAACTCACGAAGGAGATCTCATGAAGTTTATCGCACTCTTTTTGATCCTCACCGGCATCGCCTCTGCAGCCGAGGTCAAAGTCACTTGTTCGATGTCGGACGTGACCTACGTGAACCAGTTCTCTCTCGAAGGAACCTTCGAGAACACCACGGGGACTTTCGAGGCACAGAACTTCGTCATCGACCTCCGACCGGCGGGCAACGCACGCGACACGCGAGTCATCGATGTGGTTCGTGATGGCACAGTCACGGCCTTCCCCGCGGGCCAGCTCACGCTGAAGCCCTTCTTCGTTATCACTTCAGCTGATCGCAACGAAGACCTGGTGTACATCAACCTCGTCGTCGACTACCCGGCGCCCCTGACATCACAGGTTCGCTTCGCCGATGGCATGACCTACTCCTCGATCTGTCAGTCTAAGTAACTCTCCTAGGCCAGAAGATTTCGCTTCTGGCCTTCTCAGTTTTTCCGCAGATCAATGACTCGTTTAAGTTTCCCGGTACGCGGGTTCTTCTCGAGCTCGGGCTGGGCCACGATTTCAATCTTAGGTAGATGGATGTTTCCGCGCGAGGCTTCTTCCTGTAACATGGGCCTTGCCGCGAGAAGTGCTTGCTGCCAATCGTAAGCCTCGAGGCCCGCGTGAGACGGAGCAAGCCGAAGTACCAACTGGTCTTTCTTCTCAAAATGGCGGATAATGAGCTGAAACCCCGCAAGTAAAAAACGTGGATCCTCCTTCTGGGCAGCGGCGAAGACGTCATGGACGTCATCGTAGAAAACAGAACAGGGCCCGACCCGTGCGGCTTCTTCGCTACGACCCAGAAGACGGAAGCGGCGATCGATGACGGAATTTTTTTCATCGACCCACTGTGCGCGGTCACCGACGGGGTAGCGGATGACCGGCATCAGTCGCCGGTCGAGGTACGTCACGTAGGCTTTTCCGGCCACGCCCACCGCATCGATGGGTTCCATCGTCGTTTCATCAAGAATCTCATAAATAGTCTCAAGGCCAAAAGTCCGGTGCTCGTCACTCTTACAAGTGGCATCCGCGTAGCCAAGAAGACCAGCATCTACGCTAGCGTAACCGACCGATTGAATCCGTGCTTTGGGAAAAATCTCCTGTAAGCGCTCGCGCTGATCATCGTAGAGGCTCTCTCCACCGAAAAGGATCCGCCGCAAATCCGGGAGCTCCCCCTTCTCTGCGACAAGAGTTTCCGACAACTGAACAATGAGTGTCGGAGTCCCCGCGACCGTCGTGGCCTTCAGATCACGCATGATTTTAATGACGTCATGAGGCGCCGTCGCCCCAGCGATGGGCAACTGAAGACTCTCCACAGAGGCTGACTCGAAGGACTTCATGATGAAGGCGAAGGACGCGTAGAGCTCACCCGAATAGAACAGGTTCGCGACAACCTCACCTTTCGTGAGGCCTCCGGCGACGAGCCCTCGGCCAAAGGTCAAACAGAAGTGGTTCCATTCGCGCTTCGAAAAGACGGAGAACTTGGGAACACCCGTAGTACCACCGCTCTTAAAAACGATACCGTTCTCCATAGGCCCCGTGAGGAGGCGATTGTCGACGAGCGTGTTTGCCTCCCAGAACGCTTTCGAATCGATGACAGGTAAGAGTCGCACGAGATCGCTATCCTTATCGGGAAGCGCTGATGGGAGATGCGCGTAGAGCTCCCGGTAGTACGGGGAATTCGAACGCACGAACTGAACTAAAGCCTTGAGCTTCATGTGCGCCTCTCATCGATGATGTGCATGAGCTTCCCGCTGCCGGGGACTCGCTTCAGCTCTGCGCTCGAAACGCGCTCCACGCGCCAAGTGAGCACGCGGTCAATGACCACGGCTTCATGAAAGTCGGGCTCGTGCTTCAGAAGGCTTTCTCCGATCGCCGAATCGGTTGGGGCGAGCCCCGCCTCCATCACAAGCACCAACTCTTCCGCAGAAGCGGACGTGCCCGGCTTAAGGATAAGCTGTAACTCACCGGCGTAAGCGAGGTCCTCCGAGAGAATGCGCGCGATGCGCGCGTAGTTAAAGAATGCCGCTCCCATGCGGAACACATCTCCGTGCCGGCCCAGGAGTTCGAGCTTCAGGCCCGGGCGTCCACAAGGACAGCCGGCGGGCAAGAGGCGCACGAGGTCCCCGAGGTCGTAGCGCTCGATCCGCTGACCTTCACGTAAGTGCGTCGTCACAAGGAGGCGGCCCATTTCTCCGGGCTTCACCGGCTCGTCGCGCTCAAGGTCGATCACTTCGAAGGAGTGCGAATCCGTATGCATGTGGTGGACGGCGCCGGTGGCATGCGCACACTGATACCCGATCGGTCCCGCGTCCACACTTCCGTAAGCCGCGGAGCGGATCAACTCAACACCATAGTTTTTCATGAGGTGCTGCTTCTGCGCTTCTTGGAAGTGCTCACCCCCGTAGAAGATTTTTTTGATCGGTCGGTGAGTCCGAAAGAGCTCGTCGTTCGCAGCGAAGAGCTGGATAAGATACGACGGCATGCCCAGGAGTGTGTCGACTTTGTGGAGGACGATCGAGTCTCCCACCACTTTGTGATCCGGGAGCGCGGCCATCGGAAACTGCGTCGCCTTCAGGCCTTCGAGGATGGTGAAGAAGCTTACAAAGCCGCCGTAGAGACCACCGCCGAAGAAGAGATTCATGGCACGATCTTTCGCGGGCTCAAAACCTGCGGCCATGAGACCGAAGCCGGCGAGTTTCATCTGGGCATGGTAGTCCGCGTAGGTGAAGCGCGAAAAC